>NZ_JALKFT010000044.1:0-32239 GCF_023242945.1 Frankia umida | reverse complement strand
CCAGAGCCATGAAAAAGGGGGCAGTACATATTGGCACTGACAATCGGCACGCTGTTGAGTTCTCAAGGAGCAGGCGCAACCAGAACTTTTGTTTTTCGTTCCGTTCTGGTGCTTCTTTAACTTACCGGCCTCTTCGTTCGGTGTCAAATCGCGGTTTTCGCTGCGATTCTGACTCCGGTTGAACAGGTTCCTGCTGAGCTGTGCAAGTTCAACTGCCCCGGGACTTTCGTTTTCCTTGCCCCGGTGCTTCTTTAACTTACCGGCCCGTTCGTTCGGTGTCAAATCGCGGTTTTCGCTGCGATTTCGGCTCCGGTTGAACAGGTTCCTGCCAGGAAGTACTCACCCTGAAAGCTTTTCGAGAAGCTGTCGAGTGGTGCTTACCTTACGAGCTTTGGCGGGATTGTGTCAAACCGCTCCGGTCTATGTGGGTTTACCACCCGACTAACCGGCGACTGCCACTTTCTCAACCATATCGCACCGTCCGCGGCCCGTTTCCTCGGGGGGTCTGTGCCCCCTCGGAGGAGATCTGGTCCTGCGCGACATCGAGCTCGTTGTGAAGCTCGGTGGGCGACGAAGGAGAACTCTACACGACGAAAGCCAGTGCGCACGGCTGCGCAGGCATAACTTTCTGGCACCGCCCGTAGACAGTGCGCTATCTGCCTCAACGTGCGAGGCGTCCAGACGATTCCCGTCTGTCCGGATCGACCGCGGTCCCGCAGGTCAGAGCCGCTCTGTAGGTCATCTACCCGCTGGAACGCCGACCCAAACCGCCCTGGCGACCCGGATCCCGCGGCGTCGAGAGCTCGCCGGTCGCCTGGCTCCGACGGCCACTGCGGCGGGCTGTGGGCCGACTGCCCGGCAGAGGAGTGGTGCGCCGCGGTCCGCTGACGGGGCCGCGGGCACGCCGGCGGCGGCGCGGGGCGCAGCGCGGCACCTGGGGTGAGCCGCTGCCGCCTGGTCGATCCCTGCCCGGTCTCCCCCGCTCCCGCACGGACGCACGGACGCACGGACGCACGGGACTGTCGGACTGTGCTGGGATGCTGCGCAGCGGCGGCGGCGAAGGGGACACATGGTTCAGCTCGGCGAGGTGGCCTGGCCCGATCTTCGCGGTGGACGTCCGCTGCTGGTCCTGCCGGTCGGCAGCCTCGAGCAGCACGGTCCGCACCTTCCTCTGGACACGGACACCCGGATCGCGGTCGCGGTCGCGGTCGGCCTGGCCGACCGTCTGCGCCCGTTGCTGGTCGCGCCGGCGCTCGCGTTCGGAGCCAGCGGCGAGCACGCCGGCTTCCCCGGCACCCTGTCGCTGGGGACGCAGGCCCTCGCCCATGCGGTGGTCGAGATCGTCCGCTCCGCGGATGATCTGGCGGCCGGCGTGGTCCTGGTGAACGGACACGGCGGCAACCTGGTGGGACTGCGCCAGGCCGTGGCGACGCTCGCTGCCGAGGGCCGGCGGGTACTGCTGTGGGCACCGACGGCCGCGCTCGCCCGGGTCGCCGGTGTGCCTGACACCGCCGCGGGCGGGGTGGGCGACCTGCACGCCGGGCGCAGTGAGACCTCGCTGCTGCTGCACCTGGCGCCCGAGCTCGTCCGGCTCGACCAGGCCTGCGCGGGTCCCACCCCGCCCCTGAGCGAGCTCATCGCCCGCGGCGTCGCGCCGCTGAGCCCCTCCGGTGTCCTCGGTGATCCGGCCGGGGCGTCGGCGCGGGAGGGCGCCCGGCTGCTGGGCGCCTATATCGACCATGCGACCGATCTCCTGCTGGCCTGGGCCGAACGTCGCGGTATCGCGGCGCCCCGGCGAAGCCCACCGGCCACGTCGACCTGACATCCGGCCGGGTGGCCCTGGGGGTGTTCGTCCGCGGCGGCTGGCTCAGGCGTGCGGTGGCGGCTGGTCGGGCCAGCCGCCGTACTGCTCAGGTGCGAGGACGAAGGCGGCGGCGCCCCACAGGGCGACGCGGTCCGGGTCGGCGCTGCGCAGGATGCGTAGCCGCCGGGAGAAGGCCAGGCCAGCATGGCGGTCGAAGCCAGCCCGCATGGCATCCCAGAAGATCGGGCCGGACTGGGCGAACCCGCCGGCCACCACCGCGGCGTCGAGATCCAGCAGGTTCGCCGCGGACGCGAGCCCAGTACCGACCGCCGCCCCCGAACGGACAAGTTCCCGTCGGGCGGTCTGGTCGCCGGCGGCCGCCGAGGTGGCCAGGGTCCGTCCGTCGGCGGGCTGCCCGGCCGGGGGAACCCAGCCTGCGGCCTGCGCCCGGCGCACCGTGTGCGGGCCTGCGGCCATGACCTCCAGGCACCCTCGACCGCCGCAGGGGCACGGCGGTCCGTCGGCCGCGACGGTGACATGACCGATGTGCCCGGCGTTGCCCCATCCACCGTGGAGCAGCTGGCCGGCGAGGACCAGGCCGCCGCCGACGCCGGTGGACACCGTGACGGCCAGCAGGTTGCGCACCCCGCGCCCGACGCCGGCCCAGTGCTCGCCGGCGGCCAGCGCGATCCCGTCGTTGTGGACGTACACCGGCGCACCGGCCACGAGGTCGCGCAGCCGTTCCCGCAGCGGGAACTCACGCCAGGCCGGGATGTTCAGCGGCGAGACGGCCCCCTCGGGCCAGCGCATCGGCCCGGCACAGCCGCAGCCGACACCGACCAGGTCGGACGGGTCGACTCCGGCGGTGGCCAGACTCTCGGCCACGCAGTCGCGCACCGCACCGAACACCTCCTCGGCGCCGGTCGGGTCGGCGGCCGCCGGGACCGGCCGGCGGGCCGCACCGCGCAGGGTGCCACCGGCATCCACCACCGCTGTCGCGATCTTCGTGCCGCCGATGTCGACGGCCAGGGCCTGGGAACGCACAACCCCGACCTCATCATCCGCGGGCCGGTCCTGGCCACTGTGTCCCGTCCGCGTCGGGTGTCGCGGCGCAGGCCAGGCAGTCCTGCGAGAGCAAGGTCTCCCCGGGCGGGGGCACCAGAGGACAGCGCGGGCGTCAGCAACAGCGACGGCCGGGCGCCGGGCCACCCCGGTGGGGGGACCGACGCCCGGCCGTGGCCGGACAGGCGAGGGATCAGACCAGATCAGCCGGCCTTGCGCTGCTCGATCTCCGAGGTCAGCTGGGGCACGACGTTGAACAGGTCGCCGACCAGGCCGTAGTCGGCGAACTCGAAGATCGGCGCCTCGGGGTCCTTGTTGACGGCGACGATCGTCTTCGAGGTCTGCATACCGGCCCGGTGCTGGATCGCACCGGAGATGCCGACCGCGATGTAGAGCTGCGGCGACACGGTCTTGCCGGTCTGACCGACCTGGTTCTGGTGCGGGTACCAGCCGGCGTCGGTGGCGGCACGGGACGCGCCGACCGCCGCACCGAGGGTGTCGGCGAGCTTCTCCACCAGGGCGAAGTGCTCGGCGGCACCGAGACCACGGCCACCGGAGACGACGACCTGGGCCTCGGTGAGGTCCGGCCGACCCGACTTGGCCTCGACGACCCGGTCGACGATCTTCGCGCCCTTGGCCGCGTCGGAGATCACGACATCCACGATCTGCTCCGTGGGGGTGCCGGGAGCGGCCTCGGGAGCCGTGGCGTTCGGCCGCACGACGACGACCGGCACACCCTTGGTGACCTTGGAGGTCACGATCGTCGAACCACCGAAGATGCCCTGGGTGGCGACGAGCTCCGGGGTGAGGGCGGTGGCGTCCCAGATCAGACCAGAGTCGATCTTGGCGGCGATCCGGGCGGCGACCTCGCGGGAGTCCGCGGTCGCGGCCACCAGGACCGCGGCGGGCGAGGCGGTGCCGACGAGGCCGGCGACGATCTCGGCCGCCGGAGCCCCGACGTAACCGGCGATGTCGTCGGACTCCGCGACGTAGACCTTGGCGGCGCCGAACTGGGCGAGGTAGTCCTTCGCCTTGGCGTAGGTGCCGGGGGCGCCGAGGAAGACCGCGGCCGGCTCACCGAACGAGCGGGCCAGGGTCAGCAGCTCGGCGGTGACCTTCTTCGGCTCTCCGTCGGCGTGCTCGACGAGTACGAGTACTTCAGCCATCGAACAAACCTCTCAGATGAGCTTCTGCACGGCGAGGAACTCGGCGACCTTGGTTCCGCCGTCTCCCTCGTCCTTGACGATCGTGCCGCTGGAGCGCGGCGGGGCGGGCTCGGAGGTGACCACCGCGGAGGCGGCGCCAGCGAGCCCCACGGCGGCGGCGTCGAGGCCGGCGTCCGCGGCGGACAGGGTCGTCAGCGGCTTCTTCTTGGCCGCCATGATCCCCTTGAAGGAGGGGTACCGCGGCTGGTTGATCTTCTCGACCACGCCGACGACCGCGGGCAGGCTCGCCTCGACCAGCGCGTAGCCGTTGTCGGCGAGACGCTCGATCTGGACGGTGCTCGAAGCCGGGTCCACCGTCACCTTGCGAGCCTGGGTCAGCTGCGGCAGACCGAGCCGCTCCGCCAGCAGGGCACCGATGACGCCGCCACGGGCGTCGGAGGCCTCCGACGACGTGATGACGATGTCGGGAGACAGAGTCGAGATCACCTTGGCGAGCGCCGCGGAGGTGGCCAGCGCGTCCGACCCGTGCAGGGCGTCGTCGGACAGGTGCACGGCCTTGTCCGCACCCATCGACAGCGCCTTGCGGATCGTCTCGACCGCCTTGGCCGGCCCCATCGTGACGACGGTGACCTCACCGCCGTGCGCTTCCTTGATCTTCAGGGCCTCTTCGACCCCGTACTCGTCCATCTCGTTCATGACGTTGTCGACGCTCTGGCGGTCAACCGTCTTGTCCGCCGCGTCGAGCTTCTTCTCCGCCCAGGTATCGGGAACCTGCTTGACGGTAACGACGATGTTCACGCCTTGGGGCCTCCGTAGCCAACTTCCGATGTCACTGCTCTTGACATCGTCGCATCTGGGGCGCTCCCGCGCTCGATGATCGTAAGCGTGACGCGGGCCGCACCAGGCCTCTGACCTGGACAGCCGACGACATACCGATCACGGCTACACGCCGTCGTCGACGTTAGTCCGTACGCCTCTCCGGGGCCATCCCCAGTGACGGGGCTATCACGACACCAGGTCATCGACCACCGAGCGTGACCAGCCCTCGCATCTCAAGCTATGGGAACCCATCGGCCCCACCACATCCAGCGACCCACGTCCGGACGATGTCCGGTACTGGCCCCCAGTCGCCTCCCGCCCTCGGATGGCCGCCCGTCGAGCGGCCATCCGACCCATCGGCGGCCGCTGGCGGGCGCTCGACCTGCATGTTCCCTGCGCGGTCACGGCGGAACAAATACGGATCATGTCAAGTTGACCAGAGGCTTCCGCCCCTGAACAGGCGTGCAATTCGGCCATCTTGTGCACACCCTCTTCCCCCAAAAGTGAATGATCGACTACTTTCTGCCTCACGCGGTGCGCGCAGCGCGACCGACTCGCACGACGGTCACCCACCACATCGACGGGGGAACTATGCCAAACAAACCTTCAGACGATTCCGTGGACGCCTCGGCCTTCGCTCGCCTGCTGCGCGAGGCCGAGGTGTCCGACACCAGGTTCGCCGCCCAGGTCAACATCCGGGCCCGCCAGCAGCGCCAGATCGACCTGGGGCTGGCCCGCACGACGATCGGTCACTGGCGGCGCGGCATGCGCCCCCGGGATCCCATGGTCGCCGAGCTCGCGGCGGCCGAACTCTCGGCCGGACTGGGTTACCCCGTCCTGCCCAGCGACCTTGGCTGGCGTGGCGAGTCCTACCGCCACGACGAGCTGGGGCTGACCGGCGCGGGGGCTCCGGTGGAGACCCTGCGCACGCTCGCCGGACTCTCGGGACGTGACATGCACCGACGTGACCTTCTGCAGGAAAGCACGGCCTTCATCGCCACCGCCTTCGCCGACCCCGTCCTGTCCAGCCTCACCGGTGTGATCGACCGCGTCACCGGCGCGCACGAGCCGGTGGCGGGCAGCGGCGCGCTCATCCGCGACGTGACCGAGACCTTCCGCCGGCTCGACGCCAAGTTCGGCGGCGGCGAGATCCGCCCCCAGGTCGTCAGTTTTCTGCACGACCAGACCCGGGCCGCCCGGGACCGGCGGCCCGATCGCGATCTGTTCAGCGCGCTGGCCGAACTCACCCAGTTCAGCGGCTGGCTCGCCCAGGACAGCAGACGTCACGGCCTGGCGCAGCGTTACTACATCCAGGCCCTGAGCCTCGCCGAGCACGCCGACGACACGATGCTCGCCGGACGGGTGCTCTCCGGTATGAGCGACCAGGCCGCCCAGCTGGGACATCTACGCCAGAGCCTGGCGCTGGCCCGAGCCGCGATGAACCGCTCGGCCGACGACTCGACGTGGGCGGTGAAGGCGATGCTGTTCGACAAGCAGGCCTGGGCCCTGGCCCGCAACAAGGACGAGTACGGCTGCCGGGCGGCACTGGACAAACTGGACGACGCGATCTCCCGCGTCGGTGACGACGACGAGGAGTCCCCGTCCTGGGCCGGGCACTACAACCTCGGCGACGTCGCCGAATGCCGGGGGCACTGCCTGCGGCTGCTCGAGCGCCCCGAGGAGGCCGAGCAGCAGCTGGTCGGCGCACGGGCGCTGCAGGGGGCCGCCCGGGCCCGCACCCGCAGCTACGCCGAGGCCGATCTGGCCCTGGCCTACCTGCAACGACGTTCACCCGAACTCGAGGGTGCGCTCGAGGCCAGCGATCGGGCACTCGACGTCGCCGGCCAGGTCACCTCGCTGCGGATCGTCACCAAACTCACCGAACTCGACGACGCGCTCAGCGCGCACTCCACCGTCGCCGTGCGCGAATGGCGCACACGGGCCCGTCCACTGCTGTCCGGCGCCCGCCCGGCCGGCGGTCCCGCCGCCGCCTGAGGCGTCCCGCGCCGCCGGTCGCTGGTCGCCGCACGCCCGGCCGCTGGACGGGGAGCCCTGGACGGGGCACCCTGCGCGCGGCCGGGCGAGCGGGGCGGGCACTCTAGGAATCGTGAGCTCCACGCAGGAATCCGGGCAGACCACGCCGGACCCACCGTCCCCCACCCCGCCCTCGACGTCGTCGCCCGGCGACATTCCGGTCGCCGCCGCGGAACCCACCACACCGACGCTGCCCAGCATCCCGACGGTGATCACCATCGTGGCGTGGGTGGTGACGGGCGGCCTGGCGCTGCTCGCGCTCGGTCGTCTGGTCCACCTCGACGACGCGATCGACTGGCCGTACACCGTCGTCAACGCGCTGACACCGCTGCTGTACCTGCCGGCCTACGCCGCCGTCGCGGTGGCCTTCGCCCGGCGGCGCAACCTGCTGCTGATCGTCTCGGTGGCGCTGATCGCCGTCCACGCGTTCTGGACGGTTCCCGAGCTCCTGCCCGGACACGCCGAGAACGCCGCGTCCGGCTCGGCCCGGATCAGGGTGATGTCGGCGAACCTGCGCTACGACAACGCCCACGCCGACCGACTGGGCGCGCAGATCCAGAGCGCCAACCCGGACGTGCTGGTCCTGCTCGAACTGACACCGCTGACGTTGGCGAAGGTGGCCTCGACCGGAGCGCTGCGTCCCTACACCTACCACGAGGTGCGGGCGACGAAGGGCGCGTTCGGGGCGGGGATCTACTCCCGGTTCCCGCTGCGCGACGCCGCGGCACCGACGGTCGGTGACGGGATGTCGCTGCGCGCCACCGTCCAGGTCGACGAGAACCGGCGTTTCGTGATGTACGCCGTGCACACCATCTCGCCGACCTCCAGCACCTACACCACCCGCTGGCGGACGCAGCTGACCGAACTACGCCACGAGGCGCGCACCGCCACCCTCCCGGTGATCATGGCCGGGGACTTCAACGCCACCCGCGACCACCGCCCGTTCCGCCAGCTCGTGGACGCCGGTGTCCGCGACGCGCACGACGTGGTCGGCGGCGGCTGGGAACCGACGTGGAGCGCCACGGCCGTGATCGTCCCGCCGGTCCTGCGCATCGACCACGTGCTGGCCTCCCCGGCCTTCGCGGTGACCGGTTTCAGCGTCGGACGCGAATACGGCAGCGACCACCTGCCCATTTTCGCCGATCTGGCCATGCGCTAGCTCGGACGGCATGCGCTGGCTCGGACGGCATGCGCTGGCTCGCACGGCCGGCAGGCGCCGCGGTCCTGGCCGGCCATCGGGGCCGGGCCGGAACCGCGGCGCCTGGCCGGGTTGGGTGCGGACGCCGGTCAGCGGCCGGTGAAGACCGCCTTGCCGGGGCCGTCCGAGACGAAGGAGGTCAGGCCGACCCGTCGGTCCTCGGTGGCCCACAGGCCGGCGAACAGGGCCGCCTCCAACCGCAGCGCCTCCGACAGGGCGAGCTCCGCCCCGTCGTCGATCGCCTGCTTGGCCGCGGCCAGCGCCTGCGCCGGACCGGCCACGTACCGTCCGGCGATCTCCCGGGCCCGCAGCAGGACCTCCGCGGCCGGCACGACGACGTCGGCGATGCCGATCCGCTCGGCCTCCGCCGCCCGCACC
The DNA here is from genome assembly GCF_023242945.1 of Frankia umida. Taxonomy (NCBI): domain Bacteria; kingdom Bacillati; phylum Actinomycetota; class Actinomycetes; order Frankiales; family Frankiaceae; genus Frankia; species Frankia umida. Next base: position 23,778 of record NZ_JALKFT010000044.1, on the reverse strand, counting down.
TGACGGCCGCTGAAGACCAGGTCCTTGGCCCGCGACGGTCCGATCAGCCGCGGCAGCCGCTGCGTGCCACCGGCCCCCGGGATGACACCCAGCGTGATCTCGGGCACGCCGACCTTGGCGTTGTCCGCCAGGACCCGTACGTCCGCGCACAGCGCGAGCTCGAGCCCACCGCCGAGCGCGAAGCCGGTGACCGCGGCGACCACCGGCTTCGGGATCCGCGCGACCAGCTCGAACGTCGAGGACAGGTCGCGCACCCAGGCGGTCACCTCGGCGAAGTCCATCGACGCCATCTGCTTGATGTCCGCGCCGGCCGCGAAGACCTTCTCCCCGCCGTAGAGCACGACCGCCCGGACCCCCGGATCCCGGGTGGCCTCGAGCGCGGCCGTCCGCAGCTGGCCGGCGACCGTCGCGTCCAACGCGTTCATCGGCGGTCGATCAAGCCGGATGGTCCCGATCCCGCCGTCGACCTCGAGCCGCACGACGCTCATCTACCTGGTCCTCCCACCGTCGGAAATCTCCCCCACCCCCGATCGCGGAGGCAGGCAGTGCTGTGCGTCCGGCCACCGGGACGACGTCCCGTCCGAGCCGAACACGCGCCGTGGCCGGTCCATCCGTCCAGCCCGTCGCAGGCCACGATAGGGCGACCGGCGCTGATCTTCATCGCTCACGAACCGTCACGACAGTTCGAACATCGACATCGACGTCAACGTCGGTGTTCGAGCGACGCCGTGGCGGACGGTGGGCTAGCGTCAACCGAATGTCTGATGTCGGCGCAGCTGAGCGGGTTCGTGAGCTGGGTCAGGTAAGCCGGGCCGACCGGAGCGCGGCGGCGCCGCTCGGGGTGACGTTCGACGGCGCCGGGGTGAACATCGCGGTCGTCGCACCGGGGGCGGACGCGGTCGAGTTCTGTCTGTTCGACGCGGCGGGCGCCGAGACCCGGCACCGTCTGCCCGAGCGCGACGGCGGGGTGTGGCACGGCTACCTGCCGGGGGTACGTCCGGGCGCGCGGTACGGGCTGCGGGCCCACGGGCCCTACGACCCGGATCGCGGGCAGCGGTACAACCCGGCGAAACTGCTGGTGGATCCGTACGCGCGGCAGGTGACCGGCGATCTGCGGGCCGACCCGGCGATCTACGGCTTCGGTGGTGGCGATCCGTACGGACGTGACCCGGACTCCCGCGACTCCGCCCCCTACGTCCCCCGCTGCGTGGTCACCGATCCGCACGGCGACGCCAGCGACACCGGTCACCCCGACGACGCCGGACGTCCCGGGGACGGTGCGCGGGAGCGGGGTCAGGATGGTGGGTACGGGCATCCGGCGCGGAATCGGCCGGCGACACCGTGGTCGCGCACGGTGGTGTACGAGGCGCACGTCCGCGGGCTGACCCGTCGGCATCCGGGGATACCTCGGGAGCTGCGGGGCACCTACGCGGGGCTCGCGCATCCGGTGGTGGTGGAGCATCTGGTCCGGCTGGGGGTCACCGCGCTCGAGCTGCTGCCGGTGCACGCGTCGGTCTCCGAACCGGTCCTGCTCGAGGCATCAAAGATCAACTACTGGGGTTACAACACGCTGGCGTTCTTCGCGCCGCACGCGGCCTACGCGGCCAGCGACGATCCGGTGGGCGAGTTCCGGACGATGGTGGCCACCCTGCACGCCGCCGGGATCGAGGTGCTGCTCGACGTCGTGTACAACCACAGCGCCGAGGGCAGCGAGCGGGGTCCCACGCTGTCGCTGCGCGGGCTGGACAACACGACCTACTACCGGGTCGAGCCCACCGATCCGCGGCGCTACCGGGATGTCAGCGGCTGCGGCAACACGCTCAACGTGACGAACCCGCACGTGGTGAAGCTGATCTGCGACTCGCTGCGGTACTGGGTCAGCGAGATGGGTGTGGACGGGTTCCGTTTCGACCTCGCCAGCGCCCTGGCCCGCAACCCCGACGGCTTCGACCCGGCGTCACCGCTGCTGACCGCGATCCACGCCGACCCGCTGCTGTCCGGGGTGAAACTGATCGCCGAGCCCTGGGACGTCGGCTCGGACGGCTACCAGGTGGGCGCGTTTCCCGCGCCGTGGGCCGAATGGAACGGCCGTTTTCGCGACACGGTGCGCGACGCCTGGAACGGACGCACCAGTGCCGTCGCCGACCTCGGCTATCGGCTCACCGGCTCGTCCGACCTGTTCGAACATGGTGGACGTCGACCGTGGGCGTCGGTCAACTTCGTCACCTCGCATGACGGCTTTCCGCTGGCCGACCTCGTCTCGTACGCGACGAAGCACAACGAGGCCAACGGGGAGGGCAACCGGGACGGGGAATCCGACAACCGGTCGGCGAACTACGGCGTCGAAGGGCCCACGGACGATCCGGGCACCCTCGCTCTGCGGCGCCGGGTCCGCCGTGGACTGCTGACCACGTTGCTGTTGTCCGCCGGGGTACCGATGCTGCTCGCCGGGGACGAACTCGGCCGCACCCAGGGCGGCAACAACAACGGCTACTGCCAGGACAACGAGACGTCCTGGCTCGCCTGGCCCGACAGCGCCTCGAGCGACAGCGCCTCGAGCGACAGCGCGGAGGCGGCCGGAAGCGGCGATCCGGCCGGCGACGATCCGATGCTCACGCGCCTGGTGTCGGGGCTGGTCGGCCTGCGCGGTGAACTGCGTTCGCTGCACCGCGACCGGTTCTTCCACGGCGGCGAGTCCGACGCGCGGGAACTCGCCGACATCACCTGGCTACGGGCGGACGGGCAGGTGATGTCGCAGGCGGACTGGTGGGCGGCCAGGCTGCTCACTCTCATCGCCCATATCGCCGGCGACCCGGCCGGCGACGAGCGGTCGGGGCTGCTGTGCGTCCTGCATCCGCACGGGGAGGACACCGTCGTCACCCTGCCGGGCGCCCCCTGGGCGCAGCGGTTCGAACTCCTGCTGGACACCGCCGAAGAGGATCTCGGTGGTTTCGCGGCGCCGCGGCCGGCCGACGGGCGGGCGCCGGCGGTCGGGCGGGCACTGGCGGTCGGGGAACAGCTGGCCGTACGCGCCCGCAGCGTCGTGCTGCTGCGGGCGCGTCGACCGGCGACGACGGATGCGCCCGAGCACCGGCCGGCGGCGACGAACCCGGGCTGGTGAACACCACCAGCCGCGCGGAGTCCGGTGGCCGGCGGGGAAGCCGGCCACCGGATCCGAGGGTGGTTACGGGTTGGCGACCAGGCCCAGTTCGGCGACGCTGGCGGCCAACGGGTGCCGGGGCAGGACCCGCACGGTGTAGCCGAACGGGCCGGTGCGACCCAGCGGGATGACACCCTCGTAGCGCAGGGCACCCTCGGCGTCCTCGACCCGCTGCAGCGACAGCGTGGCGGGGACGAGGATGCGGTCGGCGAGGTCCACCCGGCCGTAGGAGGCGATCACGTCGACGTCGGTCGGGGCGAGCCCACCGAGGTCGACCGTCGCGCGGACCACCAGCGACTGGCCCACCTGGGGGGTGTCGCCAAGGCCGGCGGAGTCGACGTTGAGCACCCGCACACCCGACCAGGCGCCGCGCACCCGCGCCTTCCACGCCGCCAGGTCACGTGCGCCGACGAGGCCGTCGGCGGCGACGGCGCGGGCGGACGCCCCGGCCGGCACGTAGTACCGATCGACGTACTCCTGCACCATCCGGCTGGCCAGCACCTGCGGGCCGAGGGTGGACAGGGTGTGGCGGACCATCGACGTCCAGCGCCGCGGCGACGAGGTGGGCGTCTCACGGTCGTAGAACCGGGTGGCGACGGTGTTCTCGATCAGGTCGTACAACGCGGCGGACTCGATGTCGTCACGACGGTCGGGGTCCTCGACGCCGTCCGCGGTGGGAATCGCCCAGCCGTTCTGGCCGTCGAACATCTCGTCCCACCAGCCGTCCCGGATGGACAGGTTCAGGCAGCCGTTGAGCGCCGCCTTCATCCCGGACGTGCCGCAGGCCTCCAGCGGACGCAGCGGGTTGTTCAGCCACACGTCCGAACCGGAGTAGAGGAACCGGGCCATGCCGATGTCGTAGTCGGGCAGGAAGACGATCCGGGCACGGACGGTTGGGTCGTCCGCGAACTGCACGATCTGCTGGACGAGCTGCTTTCCACCATCGTCGGCGGGATGCGCCTTGCCGGCGATCACCATCTGGATCGGGCGTTCGGGATGCAGCAGCAGACGGCGCAGCCGGTCCCGGTCGCGCAGCATCAGGGTGAGTCGCTTGTAGGACGGCACCCGGCGGGCGAAACCGATCGTCAGGATGTCCGGGTCGAACACCGACTCGATCCAGTCGAGTTCACCCGGTGCCGCCCCGCGCTCCAGCCAGGATGCCCGCAGCCGGCGGCGGACCTCGGCGACCAGGCGTTCCCGCAGCACCCGGCGGGCCGCCCAGACGACGTCGTCGTCCAGGGTGCCGAGGGCGTCGAAACCGGCGGTGTCGTCGCGGAGCAGACCCGCGCCGGACGCCCGCTCGGCGAGTTCGAGCACGGTGCGCGACACCCAGGTCGGGGCGTGCACACCGTTGGTGACCGAGCCGATCGGCACCTCGGCGGAGTCGAATCCGGGCCACAGGCCGGCGAACATCTCCCGGCTGACGATCCCGTGCAGCTTGCTGACACCGTTGGAGCGCTGCGCCAGGCGCAGGCCCATGTGCGCCATGTTGAACACGTTCGGGTCGGGTTCGACACCGAGGTCGAGGATGCGCTCGACGTCCACCCCGGGCCAGGCGTTGTCCCCGCCGAAGTGGCGGGCGACCAGGTCGCGGGGGAACCGGTCGATGCCGGCGGGCACCGGGGTGTGCGTGGTGAACAGCGTGCCGGCGCGGGCGGCCTCGAGCGCCTCGTCGAAGCTCAGGCCGGTCTCGACCAGTTCGCGGATGCGTTCGAGCCCGAGGAAGCCGGCGTGCCCCTCGTTGGTGTGGTAGACCTCCGGTGCGGGCGTCCCGGTGACCGCCGCGTAGGCGCGCAGGGCCCGCACACCGCCGATGCCCAGCAGCATCTCCTGCAGCAGCCGGTGGTCGGTGCCGCCGCCGTAGAGCCGGTCGGTGACGCCGCGTTCGGCCGGCTGGTTGTCCTCGACGTCCGAGTCGAGCAGCAGCAGCGGTACCCGGCCGACCTGCGCCTTCCAGATCTGCGCGTGCAGGGTGCGGCCCTCGGGCAGGCCGACGGCGACCTTGACCGGACGTCCGTCGGCGTCGGTGAGCTGGGTCAGCGGCAGACCGTGCGGGTCGATTCCCGGGTAGCGCTCCTGCTGCCAGCCGTCCCGCGACAGCGACTGGACGAAGTACCCCGCCCGGTACAGCAGGCCCACGCCGATGATCGGCACGCCGAGGTCGCTGGCGGTCTTGAGGTGGTCGCCGGCCAGGATGCCCAGGCCGCCGGAGTACTGCGGCAGCACCTCGGTGATGCCGAACTCCGGGGAGAAGTACGCGATCGCCGACGGTGCGCTCGCCGCGTGCTGCCGCTGGTACCACAGGTCCGCACCCAGATAGTCCTGGAGATCGTCGGCGAGGTCGGTCAGCCGGCGGACGAACCGGCGGTCAGCCGCGAGCGCGACGAGCCGGTCGTGGTCGACCTCGCCGAGCAGGCGAACCGGGTCACCCTTGGTAGCCCGCCACAGCTCCGGATCGACCGTCTCGAACAGGTCGAGTGTCTCGGGATGCCAGGACCAGCGGAGATTCAGGACTAGTTCCCCCAGCGGAGCAAGCTGCTCCGGGAGCTGCGCACGGACGGTGAACCGTCGGAGGGCTCTCACGAAGTGGTGAGCCTAGACAGTCCGGGTGACGTCAGCACACGCGGGTTCGACCTGCGGGTTACGTTCACCGAACAACTCACGTGGTGGCGTGCCGATCGGTCACGTTCCTGCGCGGTTCGCCCGGCCGGACGGCTCATCTGACCGTCCGGCCGGCCGCGCCGGGGCGGCTACTCCTCGTCGTCGCGGGCGCCGCGGACCCGGTCGGCGATGACGGCCATGACGGCCGGGTCGCGCAGGGTCGTGACATCCCCGAGTTCGCGGCCGGCGGCGACATCGCGCAGCAGGCGGCGCATGATCTTGCCGGAGCGGGTCTTGGGCAGGTCGTCGGCCCAGATGATCCGACGCGGCCGGGCCAGTTTGCCGATCCGCCGGGCGACATGATCGCGCAGCTGCGCCTCGACCTCGGCGTCACCGATCCGCTCCCCGGCGAGCGTCACGAACGCGACGATCGCCTGCCCGGTCTGCTCGTCGGGTTCGGCGACGACGGCGGCCTCGGCCACCGCCTCGTGGGCGACGATCGCCGACTCGACCTCGGCGGTGGACAGCCGATGCCCCGACACGTTGATCACGTCGTCGATCCGTCCGATGATCCAGAAGTAGCCGTCGGCGTCCAGCCGGGCCGCGTCGCCGACCACGTACGTCGACGGACCGAACCGGGAGAAGTAGGTCTCGACGAACCGCTCGTCGTCCTTGTAGAGGGTGCGCAGCATCGACGGCCACGGTCTGGTGATCACCAGGATGCCGGTGCCCTCGGTGAGCGGCTTGCCGTCCTCGGCGAACAGCGCCGGGCTGATGCCGGGCAGCGGACGGGTCGCCGACCCCGGCTTGGTCGCCGTGACGCCCGCCAGCGGTGAGATGAGCACCGAGCCGGTCTCGGTCTGCCACCAGGTGTCGACGATCGGGCAGCGGCCGCCGCCGATCACCAGGTGGTACCACAGCCAGGCCTTCGGGTTGATCGGCTCGCCGACCGTCCCCAGCACCCGCAGCGACGACAGGTCGTGGCGGCCGGGAAACTCCGGGCCCCATTTGATGCAGGTCCGGATCGCGGTCGGCGCCGTGTAGAACACGGTGACCCGGTACTCCTCGATGATCCGCCACCAGATATCCCGGTCCGGATAGTCCGGGGCCCCCTCGTACATGACGGACGTCGCACCGTTCGACAATGGTCCGTACACGATGTACGAATGGCCGGTAATCCAGCCGACATCGGCGGAGCACCAGTACACGTCGGTGTCGGCGTCGATGTCGAACACCATGCGGTGGGTGTAGGTCGCGCCCAGCAGATAGCCGGCGGTGGTGTGCAGAATACCTTTCGGTTTCGCCGTGGAACCGGAGCTGTACAAGATGAACAACGGATGTTCGGCGGGCAGCGCCACCGCCGGGCAGTCCGGTTCCGCGGCGGCGAGCAGTTCGTCGTACCAGACGTCGCGCCCCGCCGTCATCGGCACCACACCGGGGTGTTCTCCCGGCCCGCGCACGACCACGATGTGCGCCAGCGCCGGCAGTTCGCCGAGTTCGGCGTCCACCGCCGCCTTCACCTCGGCTCGTTTCCCCTTGCGCCGCGCCCCATCGACCGTGACCAGCACCTTCGCCTCGGACACCGCCATCCGCTCCGCGACGGCGGATGGCGCGAACCCCCCGAACACCACGTTGTGCACCGCCCCGATGCGGGCGCAGGCCAACATCGCCACGGCCACCTCGGGGATCATCGGCAGGAAGATCCCGACGACGTCCCCGGCCTGGACGCCCAGTTGACGCAGCCCGTTCGCGAACGCCTGCGTGTCGGCGAGCAGCCGCGCGTAGGTGACGTCGCGCCGTTCCCCCTCCTCCCCCCGCCAGTGGAACGCGACGCGTTCACCGCGACCGGCGGCGACATGCCGGTCGAGGCAGTTCACCGAAAGATTCAGCGTCCCGTCGGCGAACCAGGTGTAGAAGGGCGGATTACTGTCGTCGAGTACCTGGGTGAACGGGGTCTCCCAGGTGAGCAGGTCACGGGCGGCGTCGGCCCAGAACCCCTCGGGGTCGGCGTCCGCGGCTGCCTGGTCGGCCTCGATGTGACGGCGGCGGGTGAATCCGGCCGGTGGCTCGAACCGCTCCACCGCCAACAGTTCCTCGAGTGTGCGCTCGAGTGAGACCTCGGTTCTGGCCTCGGGCGTGGCTTCCACGTCGGTCACGGTTCCTCCCACGTCGCTGTGTCCTGGGAACGGCTCTCCGGTATACCACGATTGTTCACCGTCAGGCCGGCACCACCGCCCCGCCATCCCAGCGGCCGTCGGCGCGGACCTGGGCCAGCAGGGCGCTCAGGAGCTGCTCACCGGCCCGTCCGCCGGCGTCCGCGGTGATCGTGACATGGGGGGCTGTCCAGGCGAGTTCGTGCAGTTCGCCGTGTGCCGGTCGGACGGCGGCGTCCGCGGCGAGCAGCATCGGGATGTCGAGCACGGAGTCACCGGCGGCCAGCTGGACCCGGGTGCCGGTGCGACGGCGCACCTCGTCCACCGCCCGTTGCTTGGTCAGGGCGGTGGGCACCAGGTAGACCTTGCGGCCCTGCTGGGACACCGACCAGCCGCCCGCCTCGACCTGGGCGGTCAGGGCGGCGAGATCGGGGATGTCGAGGCGGTCGTGGGCGACCACGTAGACGAACAGGTCGTCGGCGGCGCGCACCGTGCGGGCCCAGCCGGCGGCGAACCGCTCGGCGAGCGCGAGCATCGTGGCAGGCGGGGCGCAGTCGGTGAGGTCCGCGGCGACGGTGGCCGCCCAGGCGGGGTCCGGCTCGCCGTCGACCAGCAGGTGCCCGCCGTTGGCGGCGATCGCGTACCTCGGCCGGATGCCCAGGTCGACCCGGCGGTACTGGGCCAGCGTCCGGGTGGTGACGGGGACGACGACCGCGACGCGGTCCAGTTCGGCGAGCAGTTCCAGTTCCCGCGCGGTGGCGTAGGACTGCGGCGCGCCGTTGTACCGCTCCACCTCCCGCACCACCACCGCGGCACCCGCCGCGCCCGCCGCCGCCGCCGCCGAGGCCAGGCTGTCCTCCGCCGACGAGACCGCCGCTGATGAGCCCTCCGCTGATGAGCCCTCCGCCGGTGCGACCGGGATGGGCAGCAGCAGCGAACGGGCGGAGAAGATCAGCGTCTTGTCCAGGTCAAGGGCGGCCAGGTGGAGCGGCCCGGCGCCGGCGGTCGCCGAACCGGCGGTCACGGAGCCGGGCAGGCACGACCCGGCGGCGACCGGTCCGACGGTGCTCACGTGGTCGGGGGACGCCAGCGGGCCCCGGGGGTGTGGAACGTGGGGGTGGCACCGAGTGGACGGACCAGGCCGACGCAGGAGAAGGGCAGGTCGGCCCGCTCCTCGACGGGGACCCCGCGGTCGGCGGCGAGGGCGAGCACATGGGCGAGTTCGTCGAGGCGGTCGGGGGCGACCAGGATGCGCCAGGGCACCCGGCGCAGCAGGACCCGGGTGGCCTCGCCGACACCGGGCTTGACCATGACCACGTCGGGGATGTCGTAGTCGGCGGCGATCCGTTCCACCGCCGCCCAGCCCTCCCAGGTCGGCGTGCGGTCGGCGGCCCACAGGGCCGGCCAGGTGGCATCGACCTCGTCCGCGACCGCGTCGAACTGCGCGGCGACCGTCTCGATGAAGTGGCGGGACAGGTCATGCGGGGCGAGGTCACGGTAGAACTTGGCGCCGTGGAAGTCGTCCGGGCCGATGTGCTCGGCGTTCAGGACGGTGCGGCTGACCAGGCCGCTGACGGTCGAGTTCAGGCAGGCGCTGGGGATGAGGAAGTCGTCGCGGGTGCCATAGAGGGACACGCAGCGAGCCGGGTCGGCGAGCACGGCGAGGGTGTCGTCCAGGCCGAGACCTGCCAGCGCCTCGGTGAGCACCCGGGTCATCACGCCCTTGCCGGTCCAGCCGTCGACGAACTGCAGCGCGGCGCGGTCGAAGCGGTCGGTGAGGTGACGCACGGCGTTCATGTCCACCCCCCGATCCTTGATCACCGAAATGGCGTGGTGGGGGACGTCCAGACCGTGGCGGAAGCCGTACCAGCGACGCATCAGGATGCCGACCGGGGTGCCGGCCCGGGCGATCGACACCAGCACCGGCTCCGGCTTGGTCACCCGCACCAGTTCGGCGACCACCCCGGTGGCCAGGGCCACCCGCCGGGCCGACCGTTCCAGTGCCTGGTGGTAGAGCCGCAGGTAGCTGTCGTCGGGCTGGTACTCGACCGGGAGGTCCTCGGAGTAGTGCCGGCCGGCCTGCATCGCCTCCTCCCGATCCTCGGTGGGCCGTTCGAGGTCGACGTCGCTGAGGTCGGTGAGCAGGAACGTGACGTCCGCCGGGTCGTAGGACCCCGACCCGATCGTGCGCACTGGCGTGGTCATGGAAGCGTTCTGTCCCCTCAGAGGGAGGCCACCATCGGCGCTGGTCGCGGCGGTGTCGGGACCGGTGGGACGGGCGGCGGCGGGGAGCGGCGACGGTGCGGCCGGGCGGGGGGCCGGAGACTGGGCGGCGATGGTGAGCACGGTGACGGGGGCATGCTCGCGGAGCTGGGCGACGAGGCCGGACGGGTCGGCGACCGGGATCGGGGCGCTGGCGTCCACACCCGCGTCGACGATCACGACGATGTCGTCATAGCGGCCGGGACGCACGTTGTAGACGTGGCTGACCCGGCGCGGGTCGTCCGGTGCGGGGAAGGTGAGCGCGCTGCGGATGGCGCAGCCGTCGGCGTCCAGGGGATGCACCGGGGAGCGCGTCGTCGACTGGTAGCGGACGTCCCCCGCACCGCCACGCGCGAGCGCCCGCGCGATGCGCATCGGCACGTACATGAACTCCTCCGTGCCGAGCACCAGCGTGCGCCCGGACGGCACGGTCAGGGCGGCCCGCACGGTCGCGGCGAGGGGGTCGAGCAGCGCGTCGAGCCGGCGCCCGTCACGCGACGACCAGCCGAACCGCCCGCCATCGGGCAGATCCGCCGGCCACGACGCGCTCAGCCAGCGCACCGGTGAGGAGGAACCGAGAGCGAGCCCGGACTCGGACTCGCGGCCGGAGCCGGGGCTGGAGTCGGAGTCGGGGGCGGCGTCGGGGTCGGGCGGGAGTGGGGCGAAGCGGGCGCGGATACGGGCCGCCCGCTCGGCGATGTCCGGTGGCACGGCGACGGTGGCGGCGATCAGGGAGACGACGTCGATGCGGACCGCGAGTTCGGCGGCGAGCTCCGTGAACGCCACCTGCGCGAGCGCCGGACGGGCGTCGACCAGCGCCGCCACCACGTAGTGGCCGCGGGGCGCGTGGGCGTGCAGGCCGCGGATCGTGCCGAGCGCGGTCCGTCCGGTGGACAGTTCGTCGTCCACGAGCACGATCGGACGGGTGTCGTGCAGGATCGCCGGGTCCCGTGGGACCAGCCAGTGGAACGAGGCGTGGGAGTGCGACTCGGTGAACTCCAGCACCGGCGGCACACCCGGGGTGTCCCGGCGGGTGGTGTGCAGGTAGTGGCTGCCCGGCAGGCCGTCGGCGACCGCATGACCGAGCGCCGTCGCCGTCTCGCAGTAGCCGATGACCAACGGCCCGTCCTCGACGGCGCCCTGGCCGGCAGCGCCCTGGCCGGCAGCGCCCTGGCCGGCAGCGCCCTGGCTGGAAGCAACCGGGTCGAGGGCGGTGAGACCGGGGGCGGTCAGACCGGGCAGGCGTCGGACCTGGGCGGCGAGGCGGGCCCCGGCGGCCAGGGCCGTGGCCGGGTCGACCGGCAGGTGTTTGCCGAGCACGCGGCTGACCAGCAGGTGCGCCCGGCGGGGGTTGCGCCGAAGGGCGAGGCCGACGAGGGCGTCCAGACCGCCGCCGTCGATGTCGGCGGTCACCTCGGCGACCAGGCCGAGTTCCGACCACAGCCAGCCCGCGTCCGTCGCCGGACCCACGGTGGTGGTCATCAGAGCGCTCCAGCGGTCTCGGCGGGGACGTGGACGGCGGCGGGCTCGGGGCGGTCAGAGCCAACAGAGCCGACGGAGGCGACGCTCGCGGCGGTCGCGGCGAGGACCTCGACGAAGGTGTCGCCCTCCCGCAGCACCCCGAACGCACGGGCCCGGCGCAGGACGGCCTCGGCCCAGGCCCGGTGCGGGCCGAGTTCGTTCATCTTGTTGGCGTAGGCGGAGCGGCGCACCCCACCGGCGTTCCCGGTCTGGGCGTTGCCGGTGAGGATGGTCTCGGCGTCGGCGTACTCCTCCTGGCTGACCACGTGCAGGGCGTGCACGGCGGGGATGTGGCTGGGATGGATGACCGTCTTGCCGCACAGGCCGTTGGCCCGGTCGAGGACGACCTCGCGGATGAGCCGGTCCAGGTCGGAGGAGACCAGAGCGCTGCGCATCCGCACGGCCTGCTCGCCGTCGACGCCCTCGACCTGTTCGAACGGGGTGACCCGCAGGGAGCTGACGAACAGCCGCTCGGCGGCGGCGAAGTACTCCCACACCGGACCGGTCACGATGTGGTCACCGCCGCGGGCGCAGATGTTCACGATGTCGGCGATGCAGTCGCGGACCACGGCGATGTCGTAGATCGTGAGGTCGCGGTCGCGGCGCAGGCCGAACAGTCCGCACAGGTCGGTGGCGCCCAGGCGGATCGCCAGCACGTGGTCGGCGTGTTTGTCCACCAGCCGGCGCACGGCGCCAAGCGCCTCGACCCGGGTCTCCCGGTTGATCACCGGTGGGCTTTCCAGCACCGGCATCGCCCACAACGGCCGGCCGATCGTGTCGGCGGCTCGCAGCACCGCCTCAAGCGCCACCTCGCCGCCCTCCTCGGAGAACTTCGGCAGGACGAACCCGGCCAGGCAGGCCGCCCCGGCCGCCCCGAGCCGCCCGATCAGGTCGGGGATCTGGCTCACGGCGCGGACCCGAACGAACAGCAGTGGCATGCCGGCGCCGGAGCGCGGCGGATCGTCGGCGAGGTCGCGCAGCGCCGCGACGACGTTCGTCTCGGCGGCGGCGACCTCGGTGTCGGCGATCGCGTCCTCCAGGCACAGCACCATGGACGTCACCCCGGCGGCGGTCTGGCGCCGCACGTCGTGGGCCAGCTGGAACCGGGTGCCGGGCGCGTAGAGGGTGGCGCCGAGCGCCGTGGCGAGCAGCCGGCGGTCGCCGTCGGCGGGGATCTCCTCCGGCGGCCGGTAGAACAAAGCCTCGACCACCGGGGGGTCGAGGAAGGCGAAGTGGCGCACGCGGCGATCTCCTCGTCTCCCGCGGCGACGTCGCCCGATCTTCGTCCTGACCTTCGTCCTGACTGTCGCCCGCGCGGCGCCCGGTGTCCCATCCCCGGACCCCGCCCCGAAACCGACAAGATCGTGAAACGTCGCGTTTGGGCTGACGCTACCCGTCCGGGTAGGCCCAGCGACAGACCATGACGACCCTCAACCAGATGACACTCTTCTGTCACTTGACGGTCATCATCACATCCACCCGGGGCCTGGCGCCGAGAAGGAAAGCAGGGGCCACGCCGCCCACATCGGGAGGCGTGGCCCCTGGGTGACCGGCCGCGCTTCGCCCGCGCGGGGCGCGGGACCGGCGGCCGGGATCAGCTGCCGGGATCAGCCCGAGCCGCCACCGAACAGCGTCTTGTACTCGGCGGCGGACTTGGGGTTCTGACCCCCGTTCATGATTGTCGAGCAGACGTTGCCCGGGGCCGCGTCGGCGAAGTAGGCGTCGTAGCCCATCGTCGTCCCGGCCGACCTGAACGTGTCGTACATCTTCTTGATGTAGAACGGGTTGTCCCCGCCGCCGTCACCGGAGCAGGACGCCACGCCCCACTCGCCGACGCCGACCTTCTTCCCGTGCTGCTGGGCGAACCGGATCACGTAGCACAGGCCGTTGACGTCCTCGCACTGCTTGTTCCAGGTCGCGTCGTCCTTGGACGGCGGGAAGTGGTCGTAGGAGTCGATCCCGACGTAGTCGACGTACTCGTCGCCGGGGTAGGCGCTCCACGGGCTGTTACCGCTGGGCACCGGCGAGGCGTGCGCGTTGAACGTCCAGTCGATCTTGACCTGCGGGTCGGTGGAGCGGATCGCGCTGGAGATCTTCTGGAAGCAGGTCTTGAACGCTGCCGCGTCCGAGTCGCTGTGCCAGTACATGAAGGTCCCGTTGAACTCCCAGCCGATCCGGACGATCGAGTCGGCTCGGTTGTGGGCGACCAGGGAGGTCCCGAGCTTCTTCCACTGCTCGTCATAGGCGCCCTTGGCGCACTCGCCGTTGCTGCCCTGCCCCTGGGGGTAGGTCGGCTCGCTGATGAGCAGTTTGCCCGGGAAGGACTTGAACTGGTCCATCAGCGAGGTCGGGTCGACCAGGCCGCTCCACCCGGCGGTGCGGGTGGTGTAGACGTGCACCAGGTCGTTGGCCCGGCCCCGCCAGTTGCCGAACTGGGTGAGCGAGGCCAACTGGTGCGACTGGTAGCCGGACATCCAGGGCAGACCGGACTGGGCGCCGCGGGTGTCTCCCGCGCCGCTGCCCGCGGCCGCACCGGACGAGGTGCCGCCCGCGGCCGCCGTGGTGGCGACTGCCGCCGGGGCGGTCGCGGCCGTGGTCGCCGCCGGAGTCGCGGGCGAGACGGTCGGGGGCCCGGTCGTCGGAGTGGTCGGGCCGGTCGTCGGGCGGGCCGAGGGTGTCGGCTTCAGCGTGACCGAGGGAGTCGCGGCGGTCGGGCGCGGGACGTCCGCCGTGCTCGCGTCGGAGGTGGCTGGGGTGGCCGTCGCCGTCGGGGCCGCGGTGGCGGACCCGGTCGTACCGGAGGAGGTGCCGCTGGAGCCGACGGGAAGGTTCGGCAGCGGTGGCGCGGCCTTGAACTCCGCGGCGGCGGCCTCGGGACCGACGACGTCCAGGGAGCCGTCGGCGGCGGTGCCGCCCTGGGTCGCCTTGACGTTGACCGCGCCCTTGAAGTCGGGCGGGACGCGGAAGCCGAGGATGAACCGGCCGTCGGCGTCGGAGCGGATCAACGCGCTGCCGCCGAGCCTGGTCGTCAGGGCGGCGACGGAGACGTCGCCGTCGGGCGCGAAACCACGACCACCGACGAGCACGATGTCCTCATCGAAGAGCACCAGCGCGATCCGGCTGGTGGTGCTCGGGGTCATCGTCGTGAGCGGAACACCGGGGACCGGCGTGGCCGAGGCGCTCGCCGAGGCGGCGGTGTCGATACCCGGGGTCGAGGCCGCGGTCGGAACCGGGGGGGCCGCGGTCGCGGGGGAGATCGTCGCCTGGAGCAACCCCACGATGAAGACCGTGGCGAGGCCGAGACGGGTGCCGGCAAGGATGGGTCGACGGGACGGTCGGGATCGACGGTGGGCGGCACGGGAACGGCCCGGCCCACCACGGGACAAGGGAGAGACCGGGCGGCCGACCAGAGGGGTAGGTCGGCGACGAGGGGTCGAGGCCATGCTCGCGCGCTGCCTTTCGGTGAGGGCGAGAGTCGACACACCTGTCGGAAACGGCACCGATCGACCACCGAACCGGGCCGCATCACGACCGCCGCTGGAACGTCCCCTCCGCGCTGGCCGCGACATGCGACCGCTCAGCGTTCCCTACGGGTTCGACGGCACAGCGTTGTGCTGCCAGGCGGGCTGCACGGAGCAGCCCGTTCGTGATGCCGGCCGACCCTTGCCACGCGATCAGGACGAACCGACAGGTGCCCCGATCCGATGTCAGATACCCACCAGATCGGTACTGGAACTGCACGTGATGGGACCAATCGTAAACGCACCGCAGGCGTCGAGGAACGTCGCTTGGGCGAATACTTTCCGTGGTAGCACCATCATTGCCGATCTGGCACGACATCTCCACATATGAACTACACCAAGACAACACAAGGCCGATATATGCACTCCGTACGCCCGGCCGTGTGTCCCCGGTGTGATCTCCATCCGAACACGGGCCCTTCGTCCTGGCCCCAACGTCCGCCTGACCGGGCCGTCGAACCGCGCGGAACCCAACAGGCCCAGCGGACTCAGCGGACGATCAGGTCCTCGTCGGCGGGATGTGCCACCGTCCAGCCGCTCGGGTGCAGCGCCGGCAGCAGCCGCACACCCCACGGCAGTTGGGCGCCGTCCAGGGTGACGTCGATGGTCCGGGTGACGGACTGGTCCACCGCGGCGAGCCGGGACAGCTCGTGGGCCTCGGCGGCGGCCCGCGGCGGGGCGGTGCCCGGCCGGGCGTACAGGATCAGCTCACCGACCGGTCCGGAGGTGTGGACCTGCACGCGCATCGTCCGGCGCCGCCAGCCCGACCGGCTCACCGAATAGGTGACCATGGGCAGTGCCGTCCCGGCCGGCGCGCCCTCCCCCGCTCCCCCGGTCCCCGGTCGCGCCGCCGCGGTGAACGCGGCCCCGGCGCCGAACGCCCGGGCAAGTCCGATCTCCTGCGCGACCTCCGGCTGACCCCCGTCACCGGCCGGGACGGCGGGAAGCGGCCCGGTGGCGGGCACCGTCGGCCCGCCCGCCGCGATGGCGAGCTCCTCGGACGGTCCCATGCCGGTCGTCGGTCCCATGCCGGTCGTCGGTCCCATGCCGGTCGTCGGGCCCGTGCCGGTCGTCGCGGCCTCCGCGCCGGCCCCCGCCTCGGCGGCGGGCGCGGCCACCGGTGAACCGGCGGGTACGAAGGGGGCGGCCGCGCTCGGCCCGGTGCTGGCCGGACCGGCTGGGATGACGGGCGTCGGTCCGCTGGCCGGACCGGCCAGGTTCGCGGGCGAACCGAGCGGGGCCGGCGAGGCCGCAGGGGCGGGCGAGGCGAGGGGGGCGATCGGGCCGGCCGGCGCGGCGGGCTCGTCCCGCACGGGCAGTGGCCCGGTGACCGCGTCCAGGGGTGCGAACGGGCTGGGCCGACGCCGTGGCAGCGGCCCCCCGGACCCGGTACTACCGGACCCGGCGCCGCCGCCACCCGCCGTGGCCGGCGCCGCGTGACCGGGACGCGGTCCCGACATGGTCCGCGGTCGATGGGTCGGCGCGGTCGGCAGGGCGGTGTGACCGACGGGTCGAACCCCGCCCACCGGTTGCAGCCGGCCCGCGGCGGCCGGCCCGCTCATCGAGTGGACGCCACCCAGGGGATGCGGCGCGGTGACCGGGTCGGGGTCGAGCGGATGCCCACCGGTGGTCGCAGGAGCCGACCCGGCGGGCGCCGCCATCGGCGGCGGGTCGACACGGGTGGCGGCTCGGGCCAGGACGCAGACGCCGGTGCCGGCGACCCGGACGATCCCGCCGGCCCGGTACATCGGGTAGGCGGCCACGTGGTAGGCCCAGCCGTCGGCGGGGGCGGCCAGATGCCAGCCGCCCTTGATCTCCAGGCTGGTGTTGGTGACCCGGGCGCTGGCGGCGAGCGGATCGTCGGGACCGCTCGGCGCACGGTCGCGCCGCCACAGCACCCTGGCCTCGGTCACCCCGGGTGGCATCTGGAACGACAGCACGATCGCGTCCCCGCGGTCGTTGGCCCGCAGGTCGCGCACCGGTTCGATGACGACGTGGCGCAGCGCCCGGCCGACGACCACGACGTCGCCGTGCACCGTCACCGGGGTGTAGACGACCTCGCCGACCGGCGCCGACTCGACAGCCTGCCCGCCACGGCTCGCGGCTACCAGACGCACCGGGCCGGTGATCGCCCCGAGCGGCACCTCGTCGCCCTCGGCGCCGAGTCCGCCCAGGGGCAGCGGACCCGATCCGGGGACGGTCAGGCCCCCCGGGCCGCCCGGGCCGGGGGGGACGGACGCCGCGTAGATCCGAACCTCCAGGCCAGACGGTGGCGTCCAGCGCAGGGTGGTGCGCCCGCCGGCGGTGACGGCGCGCAGGTCCTGCACGGGCCGCGGACGGGCGGTCACCTCGATCTCCGCCTGGATGCCCTCGGTGTGCGCGGGCGCGCCGGAGGCGTCGGGGTACTCCACGAACACGCGGTAGCGGTAGGTGACCCCGGCGACCACGTCCAGGTCGTGGAAGCCGTTCCCGGCGATCCTGGCCTGCCGCGGCGCCTCGTGGTCAGCGCCCACACCGGCTCCGGCGGGGGCCGGCGCCGGCGGGTTCACCGACTCCGGGGAACCGGCCTGTGTACCCGCCGTGGCGGGCGGGCGGCTGGCGAGGGAGGCGGTGCGCACGGTCCGTTCGATCGTGACGGGCGGAGTTCCACCGTCCAGACGCCATTGCAGCCGGACGCCGGTGGCGGTGCGTTCGGCGCGCAGTTCGCGGACGTCCCGGGTGCACACGACGGGGGCGGTGACGACCGGCTCGGAGCGGCGTTCGCCGCACACGGCGGTCACCTCGTAGCGCACCGGTGTCCAGGCCGGCGCGCCCGCGTCCGACAGTTCGCTGGCGCGGGTGGCACCGAGGCCGCGCCGGGCCAGCGCCGCGCCACCGCCGTCGACGAGCAGCAGCCGCTCGACCCGGTAGGACACCGGTGTGCACACCGACGGCGACGGCCGCCAGCGCAGCTGCACCGAGCCGTCCGGGCCGGGGGTGGCGGTGAGGTCGCTCGGTGGTGGCAGGGGCAGCGCGGCCAGGGCCGCCAGGGCCTCCCGGTTGTCGGCGGCGCTGGCGAGCACGGCGACCAGGGCCGCCTCCTGGTCCTGCGGGGGCAGGCCACGGGCGGCCTCGACCCGGCGGCCGATGACGGCGGCGGCGGCGACGAGTTCGCCGAGGACCTCGCCGGGGGTGCGGCCGTCGGGACCGGGCACGTCGGCGGCCTGGGCGGCAAGCCAGCGGGCGTCGGCGAGGGCCGCGTCGGCGCGGCTGGCGGCGCGGGCCTCGACCAGGGCACGCCAGCCGGCGTCGGCGGCGCCGAGGGCGGCGGACAGCCGGGCGCCGAGTTCCTCCGCGGCGCCGGCGACCGGGCCGCCGACGGCGACCAGCACCGGACGCGCGGCGGCGAGCAGCTCACCGGCGGTTCGCGGTTGGCCGCCCTCGAGGGCCCGGCGTACCGCGGCCAGCGCCTCGGATGCCTCCTTGGCCTGGCGCAGGCTGTGCCCGCAGTGCCGGCAGACCACGGCGGCGGCCTCGGTGAAGGTGCCGCACGACGGACAGGTGGTGTAGAGGTCGGTGTCGCAGTAGCGGCAGTGCTGGGCCGTGCCGGCGGCCTCGGGACGACCGCAGCCGGGGCAGACGACGTAGTCGACGACCCCGCCGACGTTCACCGCGGCGCCGAGCTCCCGGGTGACCCCGAGGACGACCGACTTGGCCTGGGCCGCGGTCAGGCCGCGGCCGGTGGCCAGCGCCGCCCGGACCAGTCCCTCGAAGGCGACGGCGGTGAGCTCGCCGTCGAGCACGACGTGCTCCTCGACAGCGGGGCGCAGTTCGTCGGCGGCGTCGGCCAGCAGGCCCACGGTGTAGGCGGCGGGGTCGCCCTCGATCAGCCGGGCCCAGGCCAGGGCGAGCAGGTCGGCGGCGACCGTCTTCTCCCGGTCGTGCGGGCGGCGGTTGTTGGCGGCCGTGGCCGCGGCGTGCGCGGCGCGCAGCCGTTCGGGTGAGGCGTCCGGGGTCAGGCCGAGGAACGCCCACAGGGAGGCGCTGGAGACCCGGTCGCCGCCGCGCAGGCTGCGCAGTTCGCCGAGGCGCTGGGCGATCTGGCTGCGCACCTCGCGTGGCAGCGGCTCGATGCCGCCGCCGGCCCCGTCGACGATGAGCTGTTCGCGCCCGAGCCGGGCGTCGAACTCCGCGGCGGGCACACCGGCTGCCGCGGCGAGCCGGCGCAGGCCCTCGACCCGGGAGGCCGGGATGCCACCGAAGCGCTCCCGCACGGTGGCCAGGTAGCCGTCCACCTTCGCCAGCCGCTCGACGTCACCGCTGCGCCGGGTCGCCAGCACCCGGGCCCGTACCTGTTCACGCGAGTAGGCCTCGCGCAGCGGCTCCTCCCACTCGGCCCGCCGTCGCACGAGTTCCGTGGCCAGCGTCGCGTACTTGGCCGAGTTGCGCTCGCGCTGCAGAAAGGCGAGTACCCGGACCAGTTGCGTGCCGACCTCGAAGTCGCTGTGGCTGACCGTGGGGTCGAGGCCGGCGATCAGGAAGGGATCAGCGGTCTCCACCGAGGAGCTCGCCCGCAACGGCGCCAGCACGCGCTGGCGGTACCCGCTGCCATCGAACGCCGCGCTCAACGATCCACCTTCGTCCCACCTGCCCGTCGGACCGGTCGGTGACCCGCCCGGCCCCCCGGGCGCCGAACGCGGTACGCGGAACGGCAGCTCAACCGTTCCACACCCGCAGGCCCACATCCGAGAGTAGTGAGCGACGCCGGGCCAGGTGCCTGGACGTCGCGGACATCGCGGTCAGGTTCGGGATCGAGTGGCATCGGCATGGCCGTCGCACTCGTTCCCGAACCCAACCTGGTGCCCGGGCCAGAACCTTACTGACTTCTCCAGCGACGCCCGTAAGCGCGGGTGAAAGTGGATTACTACAAATTCGTAACTGTTAGCGTTTTGTTAGTTCGTTAATACTGTTAAGAAGTGCAGGTAGTCGGCCTGCCCGGTTCAGTCCCGGCGCTTGAGCAGACTTACCTTGGCCGATTCCGTGGCCCGCATCTGGTCCGAGCCGACCCCCGCCTCGACCTGCAGCACCAGTGGAGTGGCGGCACCCTCGTGCGATGCGGTAACCCGGATGGTCTGGTCCCCCGCCATCGCGAAGGTGACCTCCACGGGTGTCCCACGCTGGTGACCGGGGGGAATTCCGGTGATCGCGCCGGCCACGATCACCTTGTTGTCCTCGATCTCCTTGGATTCCGTGGTGGTGCCCTGCTCGAAGACCCGGATATCGACCTCGGCCTGGTCGTCGGTGACCGTGTAGAACGTGCGGACCACCGAGATCGGCAGCGGGTCGTTCTGATGCGCCAGGAACGCCGCGACGGGAACTCCACGGTCCTCGGCGAAGATCCCGAATCCTCTTGATGTGACGTTCGTCACCTTGGTGCGGACGAGATCCACGACGGACGCGGTCGCCAACCCCGCCTCGTCGGCGCTGGCCGCGGCCGCCCGCTCGACGTCGGCGTCCTGGGCCGCGGTCAGGTCCTGATCCGGGCGCAGCGCGCCACTGGCCACCAGGTCCGAGTGGACGGCCAGCTCCAGCGCCTTCTTCTGCCCGTAGACCGCGGCGCCCTTGGCCACGGCCAGGTCCGGGTCGACCAGCCGGGAGGTGAGCCCGAAGGACTCCTGCAGGCCGCGTCCGACCATCGGGGTCTTGCTCATCCCCCCGACCAGCAGACACAGGTCGATCTGCTCGACACCCTTCTCCCGCGCCCGGGCCAGCACCGACCCGGTCAGTTCCAGGGTGCGACGCAGCAACGGCCCGGTGATCTCCTCGAAGGTCGCCCGGGTCACCGGCACACTGACCCGGTGCCCCTTGTGCACGACGAGGACGTCCACGCTGTCGCGTCCGGAGAGGGCGAGCTTGGCGTCCTCGGCCGCCGACAGCAGCTCCTGCTCGTCGTAGACGTCGTCGAGCGGGTCACCCGCCGTCGGCTCCGCCTCGGTGAACTTCTGCGCCAGGTAGCGGACGAGCTCGTTGTCCCAGTCCGCCCCGCCGAGCTCGTGGTCGCCGTCGGTGGCCACCACCGTGATCGCGCCCTCGCTGAGCCGGATGACGGTCGTGTCGAACGTGCCGCCACCGAGGTCGTAGACCAGCACGGTCGACTCCTGGGCGCCCTCCTGGCCGAAGCCGTAGGCGAACGCGGCCGCGGTCGGCTCGTTGATGATGTCGACGACGTTGAGCCCGGCGAGTTCACCGGCGAGCTTGGTCGCCTTGCGCTCCTCGTCGCCGAAGTACGCCGGCACCGTGATGACGACGTCGGTCACCGGCACACCGGCCGCCCGCTCCGCGTCGGCCACCAGCGCCTTGAGCACCAGGCTCGACACGGCCGCGGCGCTGTACTCGACGTCGTGGGCGACGAACCGCCAGTCGGACGTGCCCATGTGCCGTTTGACCAGCCGGGCGACGTCGTCCGGGCGGATCCGGGCCTGGCGTTTCGCCTGGGTCCCGACCACGAAGGACGTCTCGCCCTCGGTGCCCTCGTCGAAGAGCACGACCGACGGTGTGGTCGGCTGCGACTCGATGTTGCGGATCACGTCCGGCCGACCGTACTCGTCGACCTGGGCGATGCAGGAGTAGGTCGTGCCCAGGTCAATCCCGAACACCTTGGTACCCGCCACCGTTTGGACTCTCCCTTTCACACAAGGTCAACATCTCACGCCCGCGCAGGGGCGGGGCTCTGTCAGCCCGGGCAGGCGAGCGGGCGAGCCGTCAGCGCGCGCGGTAGACCTCGGTCTCCGCGGGTCGCACGACGGTCGTCTCGCCGCGGACGAAGCCAGGGCGCACGGTGCGCGCGATCGTGCCGTCACGCCCGGGATCGTCCGTGGGCACGCGGCGCACGCCCAGATGCCGGGCCGGATCGAAGGTTCCGCCGGGAACGGCGGTGTAGGGACGCACGTCCACCGCGAAGTCGAGCACCTGCAGCAACTGCTTGCGCAGGATGCCCGCGACGCTCTGTGGATCGTCCGCTCCCAGGCTACCCATCTGATCGTGCAGCCTGATCAGCCCACGCAGCAGCGGCGCCATCGCCTCGGTCAGCTCACCGGAGCGCAGCCGGCTGTTCTCCGAGTGCAGCCGGTCGACCAGTTCGGCGTCGTGGCGGCGCAGCCGGGCCAGTTCGTCGACCCGACCGGCCAGCCGCTCCAGCGCCACGGCCTGGACCGCGCCCACCGAACCCGCCAGCAGATCGACCGTCGGCAGGATCGCGGTCGGTACATCCGGTTCGCCGTCACCGTCACCGTCGCCGTGGTCAGCGGTCGGCGCGGTGGTCCCCGGCGCGTCCTCGACCGGGTCCGGCCGCGACGCCGCCGCGTCGAGCGTCTCGACGACGACCAGCCCGTCCCGGTCGCCGGCCGAGGAACCCTCACCCATCCCACGCCCGGCGTAGCCCGATCCGGGCGGCTCTTCTATCCCGCTGGGGGCGCCCACCTCGGCCCCACCCGGCCCCTCCCCGACGGCCCGCTGGTCGTCCACGCGGGCACCCCGGTCACGATCGGGACGGCCGCGGTGATCGAACTCCACACCGCCACCGCGGTCCGGCTCAGCGGCGTATGCCGGGGAGGCGTCGTGGTCCTGGCCGGTGTCGTATGTCGGGCCGGCGTCGTATGTCGGGCCGGAGCCGTATGTCGGGTCAGAGCCGTATGTCGGGTCAGAGCCGTATGTCGGGTCGGCGCCGTGGTCCCGCTCGCCGGATGGACCCCGGTAGCTGGACGCATCCGCGTGGTCGGCGCGGCTCTGGTAGCCGTCCGACCTGGGGTAGCCGTCCGACCTGGGGTAGCCGTCCGACCTGGGGTAGCCATCCGGCTCGGGATAGCTGTCCGACCCGGGGTAGGCGTCCGACCCGGGGTGGCCAGCCACCTCGGGGTAGCCGTCCGGCTCGGGGTAGGCAGGCGACTCCGGGTATCCGGTGGGCTCCGGGTATCCGGACGGCTTCGGGGGATGCGTGTGGTCGAGATAGCGCTCGGAACCGGGGTACTCGCCGACGTACCCACCGGTCTCGGTCGGCTCGCCGTCGTGGTCGTCGTACGGGGCACGACCACCGAAGGCGCCGCCATCGTCGGAGTACCGGCGGTACCCCCCCGACCCCGCGCCGTCCACCGGCCCGGCGGTTCCGGTCGGCCCCGCGGGGAAACCGCGGATACCCACCGGCACCGAGGGTGCGTCCCAGTCCGGCGGGCCCGCGGCGGCGGAGTCATCGACCGGCGTGGGCCGGACGGGCGCGCCGTCGTCGTCGGCCCGCTCCACCTCGGGCTCCTCGTCCTTGCCGGGACGTCGGTCGGCCAGGCGACCGAAGAAGCTGCTGAGGCTGGCCGGCTGCCCGGACGGGCCCCAGGGTCGGTGCGCCCCGGGCGGGGTCGGGCCGGCGTGGCCAAGCGGGTCCACGGAGCGCCCCCGGTCCGGATGCTCGGCCGCGCTCGGATAACCCGACGGTCCGGTCGGCGGCGAGACCTCCGGGTAGCGCCCGCCCCCCGACGGGTCCGTCGGGGGGGCGGGGGGGGCCCGCCCCCGCCGCCCCCCGCGGGGGGCGGCC
>NZ_JALKFT010000043.1:0-33415 GCF_023242945.1 Frankia umida | reverse complement strand
GTCGCATACCTCATACCAACCCACTACCCAACCCCCAACGATCACCGTGGCGATCACCACCGGACCAACCCGACCCGGAACATTAAAGATCAGTAGTTCTTGGGTCTGGTTCTCCTCCTGTCGCTGCATCCCGCACGGGACTTCTCGGCGCCTCGCGGCGATAGGTGGACGGCGTGATTGGTCTGGTATTAAAATCGCCCGGAAGTGCAAAGCCGGCAAGGGTGTTCGGAGATCCAGGATGGTGCTCCGGAATCCCGAGATAGAAATAGATTTCCATTCTGGGGTTGGCGACTTCTGGCGGAATAAATTTCTCCTTCTCGTGCTCGCTTTCCGGTGCTTCCTGTATGACTCCAGGATTCCTTGGTGGTATGCGACCGGTGTGGCTGGCGCTCTTGTTGGCCGACCCGTTGGGAGGGGTCGCTGGTCCTGCTGTGGACGCGTGGCCTGTTCGGACTAGGCATCAGATAGTTCGAACTAGCGTTCGACATCGAAGTGTGCATGGTAGATGCTGTGTTCATGATGTTCAAGGAAAATTCTCCGGACGGCCCTGCGCCGCCGCCCGGCTCCGCAGGGAAGGCTGGTGAAGCCGCCTCCGGTTCCATACCCGCAGATGTTCAGCATCTGATTCCCGGAGCGGCCGGCCGGGTTCTCCTGTCCGGAGGCGACAAGGTGTCGGCCGGTGGTGCGGCAGATTCCATTCCGTCAGAAGAACCGTGTTCAGCCTCGGTAGCCGGCGTCAGTGCTGGCCCGGATTCGGTTGCCGGCGCAGTCGCGGCAGCTGGCTCCGGAACGCGGTCCGGTCCGGTCGAGTGTCTGGCGGCGCTGTCGGAGGTGATGGCAGATCTGTTGTCATCGCCGTCATGGCAGTGGTCGAACGAGGACGTCGGTGAGGTATTGGAGGGTGTACGGGCGTTGGCCTCCCAGCTGGTTGCCGCCCGCAGCCAGGTACTGGTCGAGGCCGGGGCCCGTGGGTTCGCCGCGAGTACGGGTTCGGATGATCTGCCGGCCTGGATGTGCGGCCGCCTGCAGATGACCCGTGATGATGCGCAACGGGAGATCGCGCTGGCCCGCGACACCGTCGAAGGTCCCTATCGGGCGGTCGGCCAGGCGCTGGCCGACGGGCGACTGGGTCCGGAGAACGCCCGGGCGATCGTTGAGGCGTTGCGCCGGCTTCCGAAGGACCTGTCCCAGGAAGCCGTCGCGAAGGCCGAAGCTCTGATGCTGGAGGCGGCCCAGTTCATGGATCGCCGCGAGTTGCAGAAGTACGGCGTGGAGATTCGCGAGCGCCTCACGTACGTGGATGACTCCCCGGGCGGGGACGATCCCGAGGCGGATGCGCTGACGGGTGAGCACGAGGGTCGTGGCAAGCCCGGCACGAAGAAGAGCGGCGATGGTGGTGGTGACGCGGGCGGCGCCCCGGTGGATCCGCATGCGGCGCGGCGCCTGACGTTCGCCGATACGGCCTCAGGCACGACGCTGATCAGCGGGGAGCTTGACGCTGAAGGCGCAGGCCTGCTGCGCACCGCGCTCGATGGTCTGTCCGCCCCCGCGCCGAGCGCCGATGGAATCCGTGATGAGCGCAGTCCCGCTCGGCGCCGGGCGGATGCGCTGGTGGAGCTCGCGCATCGAGCGCTGTCAGCCGATACGGTGCCGTCGTCAGGGGGGACCCGGCCGCATCTGACGGTCACGGTGGGGTGGGAGACCCTGGTGGAGCACGGCTGCGAACCGGCCGTGACGAACTGGCGGATTCCGTTGCCCCGCGATGTGCTGCGCCGGATCGTCTGTGACGCGGTGGTAAGCCGGATCGTGCTGGATCCGAACGGGGTGCCGTTGGATGTGGGCCGGGCGCGGCGCACGTTCCCGCCGCATATCCGCCGGGCCCTGATCAAGCGGGATCAGGGATGTGCGTTCCCCGGCTGTGATCGGCCCCCGTCATGGACGGATGCGCATCATGTGGTCTCCTGGCTGGATGGCGGCGAATCCGCGCTGGATAACGGCGTGCTTCTCTGCGGGCATCATCACAGCCGGGTGCATCACGAGCACTGGGATATTGTCATGGACGTGGATCGGCGCCCCACGTTCGTTCCTCCGGAGCATATCGATCCGCAGCGTCGCCCTCGGCGCAATCCGTATAGCCAGCCGCGTCCCGATCTTTTCTCCACGGCATAGGGGCGAGCCGGTGTTGAGGGCCATTGGGGCGACGGAGTGGTGCCAGCGTGCCGTTCCGCCGGTCGTCCTGTCGTGCTCGTGGGTATCGGGAGCCGTTCACGGTTGGGCTCGCGAGGCCTGTGCCCGTTGGAACGGCGCACCGGAGGGTTCCCTCGTGGTGGGCGCGGTGGGTGGAACGCGGCCGAGGCAGTCCGGGGGCCGGGCGGGACGCGGCCCTGCCCGCCGAGACACATCGATCGACGCACGCCAGCGGTGCGAAGGAAGGGGAGGAGAGATGTCCGGTGTTTCGTGCGGCTTCCCCGTGCGTGCGTGTGACGACAATGACGTTTTGGCCTCGCATGGGCAGCTGTCGACGTCACCGGCGGGTTTGGCCGAGGCCACGACAGCGGCGGGCATTCGATGGGGCACTGCAGTGTCGGGTTCTCGTGGCCATTGGGGCGACGGGTGTTCATGCTGGGGTCATGCGCGAGTCCCTTCCCCTGACCGCACCGGTCAGCTTGGCCGATTCCGATGGCGAGACGGGCCTGGCAGGCCTGCCAGGTGCGGCAGGACCGGAAGGCGCGGCCGGCGGCTCGGGCGGCCCGGCGCTGGTCTGGTACGCCAGCTACGGCTCGAACATGCGCCTCGCGCGGCTCACCTACTATCTGGCCGGCGGCTGCCCGCCCGGCAGCACCCACCGGCATCCGGGCTGTCGGGATCCGCGGCCACCACGCCTCGCCATGCCGGTCATGTTGCCGGGAGCGATGTACTTCGCCTCGGAGTCGGCGATCTGGACCGGTGGGGTTTCCTTCTACGACCCCACCGCGGCGGGGGAGACTGCTGGCCGCGCCTACCTGCTGACCGCCGGGCAGTTCGCCGACGTCGCCGCGCAGGAGATGCACCGCACGCCCGAAGCCGATCTCGACCTGGCCGCGGTGCTGCGTACCGGGCGGGCCCAGATCGGAGCCGGTCGGTACGAGACCCTCGTGCTGGTGGGCCACAGCGGCGGGGTCCCGGTGCTGACCTTCACCGCACCCTGGCAGATGGCGGACGTCGAGCCGTCCGTGCCGTCCGGCGGTTATCTGACCATGCTGGCCGCGGGCATCCGCGAGGCGCACGGCTGGCCCGCCGCGCAGATAGCCGCCTACCTCGCGGCTCGTCCGGGTGCCGCCGGATACTGGGCGCCCTCGGAGATCGAGCGTCTCCTCACCCCGACGGAGTCCCTCCCCGTCCAGACCGCTCCCCTCCTGGACCGGGCTGATGCCGCACTGGATCAAGCGGGTACCGCGCTGGGTCAGTCCGGTGCCGGACTGGGCCAGTCTGGTGTCGCGCTGGGTCAGTCTGGTGTCGCGCTGGTCCCGTCTGGATCTCATCCGGGACAGGCCTAGGTTCTGGTGTCGGCCGAGTCAGCTGCCGCCGTTTTCCAGTCAGCCCTCATCCCCACGCAGCCGGGCATGCTCCCGGGCCAGCCGGTCGGCACGATCGACGTGGCGCGCGACATCGCGACGCCCGCGGATCGCGCCGGCTGACTCCGGATCGCGCCGGCTGGCCCGGCTGGGGGCCATACGGCCACGCGTGCCGGGTGGTTGCGCCAGTACCGGTTGTGATGGGCCATCGCGGCGCACCGGTCACGAGGGTGCCGGGCCGGCGGGGCCGCCGCTGTGGGAACCGGGCGTCCATGCCTGGACGGCGGGCCCCGGGTACCACCGGTCTGGTATCCCCGGGCGCGGGCACCGGGACGGGCCACCCCCGCGCGTGCGATCGTCTCCGGTTGCGATAGAACTTGCTGGTAGGAGGGTGTTTGCCGCCGTCCGGCAGGGTTTGCGGCGGCCGAGGCGGCGGGTGGCCCGTCCGATGGCTGCGGGGCGGGGCACCGCCGGGCGTAGCACCCCCGAGAGACGCGCATCGGCGTGACGCCTGGCGGTCGACGGTGGCACGGCCATCGCCGGCGCGGGCCGATGGCCCTCGTGGACGGATCACCGGCGACCAGGGGAGAACCATGAGCAGGGAAGCCGGTTCGGTAATCGCCGTGCGGGACGGCGCGGAACGGGGGCATTCGGTGCCCGGTGGTGCTGTGCTGGAACGGGAGGAACCAGCGCGGAAGGCGGGTGTGGAGCGAGTGATCAGTGGCCAGCCGCATGTACGGGTGATCCACCCCGTCCACCCTTCGGCGTCGCCGCGGCCCTCGATCCCGGGTGCGGGGGGCGGTGCTGGTGCGGGTGTCGCGGCCGATTCCACCGCGGGTACGGGTGCCGCGGCCGGTGCGGGTGTGGATGTCGGCGTCGGTCTGGGCGCTGACGCCTCGGGTGGACCCGCGGGCGGTGCGGGGGAGGTGACGCGGCCGCAGGTGCTTGAGCCGTCGGCGCAGGGGGCGCTGTGGGCGGCGCTGCAGGAGGAGCGGTTCGTGCTGGGTCACTGCCTGCGGTGTGGGGCGTGGCTGGAGCCGGTGGCCGCGGCGGTCCGGGCCTGCGAGCAGTGCGGCGGGCCTGCGGCGCTCGAGCCCGCCGACGGGACCGGCGTGGTGCAGGGCGTCCTGGTGATGCGGCATCCCGACACCCCGGCCTTCGCCGGCCGTGCGCCGTACGCCCTCGTGCTGGTCACCCTCGCCGAGGGGGTCAGGCTGTCCGGGCGGCTCGACGGGGTGCCGGCCGACGAGGTGCCCCTCGGCCTGCCCGTGCGGGCGGTTCTCGCGGTGCGGCCCGGCTCGGCCGAACCCCACGTGGTGTTTCGTCCGCGGGTGCCGGCCGCCGCCGGGGCGCACTGATCGTCGGAGCTGACCTGTGAGGCCGACTGGCCTGGGAGGCTGGTTGACACCTGTGAGGCTGGTTGACCTGTGAGGCTGGTTGGCCCGCGAGGCTGGTTGGCCTGCGAGGCCGGTTGGCCCGCGAGGCTGGTTGGCCTGCGAGGCCGGCCTGTCCGCGAGGCCGGCCTGACGCGGGTGCTGCGGAGGCGCCTCAGAAGTTGATCATGTGGCCGGCCAGGCCGTGGATGGCTTCCTTGACGGCTTCGCCGAGGGTCGGGTGGGCGTGGACGTTGCGGGCGAGTTCGGACACGGTGAGATCCCAGCGCTGGGCCAGGGTCAACTGCGGGAGCTGTTCGGTGACGTCCGGGCCGATCATGTGCGCGCCGAGCAGCTCGCCGTACTTCCCGTCCGAGAGGATCTTGACGAAGCCGGCGGTCTCGCCGAGACCGTGGGCCTTGCCGTTGGCCATGAACGGGAACTTGGCGACCTGCACGTCGAAGCCGAGTTCGCGGGCCTGCGCCTCGGTGTAACCGAAGCTCGCGATCTGCGGCTGGCAGTAGGTGGCGCGCGGCACCATCACGTAGTCGATCGGGTAGGTCTCGGCGTCACCGATGGTCTCGGCGGCGATGATCCCCATGGCCTCGGCGGCGTGCGCGAGCATCAGCTTGGCGGTCACGTCCCCGATGGCGAAGATGTGCGGGACGTTCGTCCGCGCGTACTCGTCGACGTCGATCGCACCGCGCTCGGTGAGCGCGACGCCGGTGTTCTCCAGGCCATAGCCCTTGACGTTCGGTGCGAAGCCGATCGCCTGCAGCACCTTCTCGGTCTCGATGACCTGGGAGGTGCCGTCCTTGCCGGTCACGGTGACCCGGACGAGCTCGCCCGACTCGTCGATCGAGTCGACCCGGGTCGAGGTGAGGACCTTCACCCCGGCCTTCTTGTAGTGCTTGATCAGTTCCGCGGAGACGTCGACGTCCTCCAGCGGCACCATCCGGTCGAGGAACTCGACGATCGTGACGTCCACGCCGTAGTTGTTGAGCACGTAGCCGAACTCGACGCCGATCGCGCCCGCGCCCGCGATGACGATGCTGCGCGGCAGCTTCTCGGTGAGGATCTGCTGCTCGTAGGTGACCACCCGGTCCGACAGGGACGTGCCCGGCAGCAGTCGCGGGGTCGCGCCGGCGGCGATGATGACGTGGTCGAAACTCACCGTCTGGGTGGAGCCGTCCGCCGTCGCCACCGACAGGGTGTGATCATCGAGGAACGTGCCGCGCCCGTTGAACTCGGTGATCTTGTTCTTCTTCATCAGGAAGTGGACGCCCTTGACCCGGCCGTCCGCGACCTTGCGGCTGCGGCGAAACGCCTCCCCGTAGTCGAACGACAGCTCGCCGTTGACCGAGATGCCGAAGGTCTTGGCCTCGTGGGTGAGGGTGTGTACCAGCTCGGCGTTGCGCAACAACGCCTTGGACGGGATGCAGCCCACGTTGAGGCACACCCCACCCCAGTACTTCTCCTCGACCACCGCCGTGGACAGACCGAGCTGGGCTGCTCGGATCGCGGCCACGTATCCGCCCGGCCCGGCGCCGAGCACCACCACGTCGAAATGTTCGCTCACACGCCGAGCCTAACGACCCTGGACAGTCCGGCGACGAGCCCGTCACCCGGCGTTCGGTCACACCTCGCGTGGGCCGACCGTCCCCCCGCCCCCGGGGAGACGGTCCGTCCCGCTGTGCCCAGGATGCCCACCCGCCCGTCCGGTGGCCGCCGCGTCCGCCGGTCGAGGCCGCCGGTTGGTCGAGGCTGGACGTTGGTCGAGGCTGCTTGCGGTGGGGCGGGGCCGTCTGTCGGTCGAGGCTGCTTGCGGTGGGGCGGGGCCGTCTGTCGGTCGAGGCTGCCTGTTGGTTTAGGCCGTCGATCGGTCGAGGTTGTCTGTCGGTCGAGGTCGGACGTCGGTCGGTCCGGCCGCTCGTCGTGGGGCGGGGATGGCGGGTGCGGGGTCGGAGCTGGACAGGGCAGTGGGGCCCGGAAATGGCGGGACATTCGGGCGACCCCGTCGGCAGTAGGAGCTCGGCCTTTTCGTGGTGATACACCGTCGGGCCACACGGGGCGGGTGGGCCCCTTTTCAGCTGCATTGACATGGCGATACCTGGGCGGGGGCTCCCGGGGGCGACACGTTTAACGTCCTGGTATCTCGAGACCTGCGACACAAGGTTGTCAGGGCGGAACGGCCCGGGGATAAACAGGTCCATGGGTACAGGTCCGCGCGGCGCACTTTCCCGCCGTTCTGCTAGCATTGTTCCGAGGGGTATCAGCGTGTGTGCCCACTCCCCGGTCTCGGATGGGGGGCGCGCCTGATGACGCTCGTCGACTCGGTCTCGAAGACCGGCTACAACCGGGCGTTCGCCCGTCCACTCACCGCGGGTGACCGAGCGTACCTCGCTTTCCACAGGCTGAACCCGGGCGAGTTCCAGGATGTCGGCGCGGTGCTTTTCCTCGATGGTCCGGTGGAACTCGCCGACCTGCGGGCGCACGTCGCCGAACGGGTACGTCAGCCCCGGGCACTGATGCTCACCGACCGGCTGGAAACGGTGACCGTCCGCCCGACCGACCGCCGCTCGACCGTCACCGAGACGCACTGGGTCTCCCAGCCCGACATGGACGTCGACGCCCATGTCGCCGCCGTCCCGTTGCCGACCCTCGAGCAGGCCGAACGCCTCGGTGACAGTGACGCCGTCGGCGATCGGCGCATCCGCGCGGCCATCGACCAGATCGCCAGCTGGCCGACCGACACGAACAGCCAGCCGTGGAAGATCTACCTGATCTGCGACAGCACCGGCACGTCCGGTGGCTCGTCCGGTGAATCGTCGGACGTCACCGGTTCGGGTGGGCGCCGCGGTGCGACGTCCGGCTCGGTGCTGGTGTACCGCACCAGCCACATCGCCCAGGACGGCGCCGCGCTCTACCGGGCGCTGCATCTGCTCTTCGGCGGCGAGGACGATCCCGACATCGGGCTGCCCACGTCGATCGCGCGGCCCAAGGCCGCCGACTATCTGCGTTTTGTCACCCGTGGCCTGAACGTGCTGTCACCGACGCGGGTGCTCGACGCCTGGGGCGGCCCGCCGCGGGGCCCCGCCCGGCACACCTGGACCACCGCCGACCTCGGTGAGATCCGCACGGCCGCCCGCCGGCACAACGCCACCGTCAACGACGTCTATCTCGCCGCGCTCGCCGGTGCCGTCCGCACCTGGTCGGAGTTCGAATGGCGCCACGACGACCGTCCGGTGCACGCGCTGATGCCGGTGAGCATCCGGCTCGCGGCCGACCAGAACGTGCTGTCGAACTACACCTCGGGTGTGCGGGTCGCGCTGCCGTGCGGGGAACCGGACGCCGCCCACCGGCTCGCCCGCATCGCCGAGCGGACCAAGGCGCTCAAGCGTGGCGGCATCGGCCTGGTCGAACACCACCTTTTCCCCACGGTCGCCCAGCGCGCCACCCCACGCATGCTGTCGTACGCGGCGAGTTTCGGGGGACGCACCCACGAACTCGCGATGGTCGCCACGAACGCCCGCACCGTGCGCGGTCCGCTGGAGGTCGCCGGACGCAAGGTCACCGAACTCATCGGCACCGGACCGCTGCTCGCCGGGCGCCAGCACCTGTCGGTGGCGTTGTTCGGCGTCGGCGACCGGGTCGGCATCACCTTCGCCGCCAGTGACAGCGTGCCCAACCACGAGCGACTCGCCACCCTGTGGCGCCACGAACTCGACGAGATGAACCGCCTCGCGCCGATCGGCGTGCAGGTTCCGCACCAGCGTCATCCGGGTCCGCGCGCCCGGTGAGGTGGGCCCCCTCGGTGCGCTGACCGCGCCGCCCGCATCCCCACGCCGTCAGTCCCCGGCCGGTAGTCGCCCCGGCCGATCACCCTGGTGGGATGCGGGCGCCTCCTGGGGCGGGCATGCGCCGTGGCCTGACGCATGCCCGCCCCTGGGGGCAACCGCGCGACTGCCCATAGCCGCCGTGTCCGTGCCCGCGGTGTCTGTGTCTGCGGTGTCTGTGTCTGCGGTGTTCGCTTCGTTCGTGTTCCTGGTGGTGGTCAGGGGAGCGGCGATCTCCTCGAGGGAACGGCCGGCCGCGTCCACACCGAGCAGGAGCTCGGCGACGCCGCCGATGGCCATCACCGCGGCGCCGATGAGGAAACCGACCATCACCGGGCCGGTGCGTCCGGTGTCGATGAGATGGCCGAACAGCAGCGAGCCGGCGATGCCGCCGATACCGGTGCCGATCGCGTAGAAGAACGCGATCGCCAGGGCGCGGGTCTCCATCGGGAAGATCTCGCTGACCGTGAGATAGGCGGCGCTCGCCCCCGCGGAGGCGAAGAAGAAGGTGACCGCCACCACCGCGAGGAACGTCCACGCGGTCAGCGCGCCGGAATGGAACAGCACCGCCAGGACCACGCCGAACGCGGCTGCCGCGAGGTACGTCCCGGCGATCATCGGTTTACGTCCGACCGTGTCGAACAGCGGCCCGAGCAGCAGCGGCCCGGCACAGTTGCCGAGGGCGTAGACGACCAGGAACACCGGAACCGCGGACGACTTCACGTCGTAGAACGTGGTCAGCATCGTGCCCAGGTCGAACGTGAACGCGTTATAAAGAAAAGCCTGCCCGATGAACAGGGCGAGGCCCAGGACGGCCCGGCGGGGATAGGTGCGAAACGCGGTCTCGGCGATCGTCCGCAGCGGAATCACCTGGCGCTGGCGCACCGTGATGCTGCTCGTCGCCGGTGGCAGTGGCTGGCCGGTGTCCGCCTCGACCGACGTCTCGATGTCGCCGACGATCCTTTCGGCCTCGTCGGCCTGGCCGTGGATGAACAGCCACCGTGGGCTTTCCGGCACGTGTCGGCGGACGATGAGGATCACCAGACCCAGCAGCGCTCCCAGGCCGAAACTGAGCCGCCAGCCGACATCCGCCGCGAAGTAGTGCTCGGACAGGAAGAAGACGGTCAGCCCCGACCCGGCGGCCGAACCGGCCCAGTAGGTACCGTTGATGATCAGGTCGACGCGGCCACGCACCCGGGCGGGAATGAGCTCGTCCACCGCGGAGTTGATCGCGGCGTACTCGCCGCCGATACCGGCACCGGTGAAGAACCGCGTCAGGAAGAAGAACCAGGGCGTCCAGGAGAACGCGGTGAGTGTGGTGGCCGTGATGTAGACGCCGAGGGTGAGGATGAACAGCTTCCTGCGGCCGAACCGGTCGGTGAGCTGCCCGAAGAACAACGCGCCGACGCAGGCGCCGAGCACGTAGATCGCCGCGGCGGTGCCGATGTCAGCGGACGACAGTGCGATGCCGCTGCCGTCCTCGGTCAGGCGCGAACCGACCGCGCCGACCATCGTCACCTCGAGCCCGTCCAGAATCCAGACGGTCCCCAGGCCAACGATGATCATCCAGTGGAACCTGGCCCAGGGCAGCCGGTCCAGCCGGGCCGGAATCGCGGTGCGCACGACCCCGGCCGCCCGGTTGTCGTCCCGTCCCGGGAGGTCCCTCGCCGTGGCCTCGTCCATGCCGCTGCGGCGTATGTCGTGGTCGTGCGCACCGTGGCCGGCCATGCCACCTCCCGCGTCCGATCCCGTGACCCGCGCCCACCGCCGGGACGCCTGGTGACCTTGGCCCTGTGCCCCGTGCCCGCGCCGATATCCCTCATCTGCCCAGGCTCGTGCCCGCGGCCGTGGGCTGGAGCCGCGTGCTGGAGGCGTGGGTCGGGCTGTGGTCGCCGGGACGGATCGTTACAGTGATCCGCATGGCGGACTGGGCGGATGTGCGGCGCATCGCGCTCGGGTTGCCCGAGGTCAGCGAGGGGACGTCCTACGGCAGCGTCGCCTGGCGGGTGCGTAAGGCGACCTTTGTCTGGGAGCGTCCGTTGCGGCGGGCCGACCGTGAGGGCCTGCGTGCCGCGCCGGGCACAACCGCGCCGGGCACAACCGCGGCGGACGCGGTCGTCGCGACCGGTGAGGTGCCACTCGCCGTCCGGGTCGCAGACCTTGGGGTGCGGGCCGCGCTGATCGCCGAGGAACCCGAGGTGTACTTCACCGTGGCGCACTTCGCGGCCTTTCCTGCGGTGCTGGTGCGGCTCGGCGAGATCAGGGGCGCCGATCTGGCGGAACTGACCACCGAAGCATGGCTGATCCGCGCTCCCAAGGTGCTGGCGCGGCGTTACCTCGACGAATCCCGCTGACCCTCGGCATCCCCGCCAGAGCACCGTGTTTCCGGGGGAGCTGTGTTGCTGGGGGAGCTGTGTTGCCGGGGGAGCCGTGTTGCCGGGGGAGCCGCATGGTGGGGTGACCTGCCGCGCATTTCCTAGAATGTCGACGAGCGCCCGCACGTGCTGATGGCGCGGGATTCCCGCACTGGTGGGGCCGTCCCGCCGGTTGTGTCGTCCCGCCGGTTGTGCCGTCCGTGATCGAGACCGGGTGTCCCTGGAATGGGATATCCGGGTGCACGACCCCCGTTTTCCGCCCGGAGGAGGGCTCTGTTCGATGCTGGCCGCCCGCCCCCGTCTCCGCTCCCGCGCCTTTTCCTGTCCCGGTTCCCACGCTCGTTCCGGCGCCGGCTCCCGTTCTCGTCTGCGCGCCCGTTCCCGGTCGGCCCGGCCGCTCGCCGCCGCCACCGTCGTGGCTGCTCTCGCCGCGGTCACGGCCTGCGGTGCCGACACCACGGGCGCCGTCGATTCCGGCCGTGTCCCACGGACATCCGGCTCGGCTGTCGCCTCGCATCCGGCCGACCATGCGAGGGAACCCGAACACGCGATGCCCGACACCCATGGCGAGGGCACCGGTGTCGGTGAGGGCTCCGGTGTCGGTGATGGCAGTGGTGACGGGCTGGCGGTCGCGGCGGGCGGGGTGAGGCTGGTGCCGGAGACCACGCAGTTCGCCGCGAACTGGCCGGTCGAGCTGCGCTTCCAGATCCGCGGTGTGGGTGGTCAGGCGATCACCCGGTTCGTCCAGGAACAGGACGCGGCGATGCACCTCTATCTGATCCGCTCGGACCTGGTCGGCTTCCAGCACGTCCACCCGACCATGGCCGCGGACGGCACCTGGACGGCCACCCTCGCCGCCCCCGCGAGCGGCCTCTACCGGGCCTACGCCGCCTTCACCACGGCGGTGGACGGACGCGCCAACCGTTTCGTCCTCAGCGTTGCCCTCGTCGTGCCCGGGGCGGCCGTCCCCACGCCTGTGCCCGCACCCGCCACCACGACCGTCGTGGACGGCTACACCCTGAGCCTGGCCGCCCCGCAGGGTCCCCCGCGCGCCGGGACCACGAGCCCGCTGACGGTCACCGTGAGTCGTGACGGTCAGCCCGTCACCGATCTGCAGCCATATCTGGCCAGCTACGCCCACCTGAGCGCCTTCCACCAGAACGATCTCGCCTTCGCGCACCTGCATCCCCTCGGTCCCGCCGCGATCGGTCGGTCCGCCACCGGCCGCGGCGGCCCGACCCTCACCTTCGACGCGCTGCTGCCCCGCCCCGGTGCCTGGCGGATCTACCTGCAGTTCCGCGCCGCCGGCCAGCTCCACACCGCCGCTCTCACCCTCACCGCCCGCTGATCGTCGCCCCGCCTGCCCCTGAGATGGGCCCCTGACGGTCCCCGATGCGGGTCCTTACGTGGTTCCTGGCGCGGTCCCTGGTTCGGTCCTGAGAGCCGCCCGCCGCCCCCCACGACGACCCGGGTGGAAGACACCCGCACGGCGCTCCGCGGCGCTACGATGATCGTCGCGGATACGTCGGCACGGAGTGGCACGCGCACGGTTCGGGACCGGATCGGTTCGGGACCGGATCGGTTCGGGACCGGATCGGTTCGGGACCGGATCGGTTCGGGACCGGATCGGTGCGGGCCGGATCGGTGCGGGCCGGGTCAGCGTGGGGGACTGGTGGGGGTGCGGTGGACGCCGGCATCATCGCGGCACTGATCACGTCGGTGGCGAGTGTCGTGGTGTCCGTGGGCGCGTCGGTGTGGACGCGCCGCCAGGGTGTCGAGCTGGAGCGGATGCGGTTCGAGTCGGAGCGCTCGGCCCGCGACCACGAGAAGCGCTCGGCGGCCAAGGCGGAGCTGGACCGCTACCGCGAGCCGCTGCTGCTCGCCGTCGTGGATCTGGGCGCGCGGCTGCACACGATCCGCGAGCGTGGGTTGCAGGGCTATCTGGGATCGACGCAGCGGCGCGGGCGTCTGGCCGTGCTCGGCACGGTGTACTGCGTCGCTCGCTACCTCGGCACGCTGGAGATCCTCTACTCACGGCTGGCGTTGCTGCGTTTCGACAGTGCCACCGACACCCGGCTGGTCGCCGCGTTGCTGGCCGACATCGGCCGTGCCTTCTCCAGCCAGCTCTACGACGAGGATCCCCCGTCCGGCGCGCAGGAGGGCGGGCCGCCGGCGGGGGCCAGTTCGCTGCGCAAGGCCGAGCGCGCCGGCGAGCCGCGGTTCATGCTCTGGCGGGAGGAGCAGCGGGCCATCGGCGAGCTGATGCGCGGGCCGGACGGCACCGGCACCGTCTGCGTCGGATTCGCCTGTTTCCACGACAGCTATGACGAGCTGTTCGCCAGCTGGCTCGACCCGTTCGCCGAGGCCCTGCGCTCGCCGTCCGCCCCGGACAGCGAGCGGCTCGCCCGGTTACAGACGCTGCTCGCCCTGCTGGTCACCCAACTCGACGAGGACGGCGGCTACAGCCTCACGGTGGACGGGACCACGGTCGCCCCCGAATGGGCCACCCCGGCCGCTCTCGCCCCGTGAGGATCGACGGGGACTCCGCGACGGCGGTCTGGTTCGGCACGCGGCGATCCGGTGGCCATAGGCCCGCGCTGGCCCTGCCACCTGGCCGTGCCACCTGGCCGTGCCACCTGGCCGGGTGGCACCTTCGACGCGCGATCCTGAGAAAAGGAAGCACAGCTCATCGCGGTACGTTCGGCAGATGCCAACGATGAAGCGCGATGGTGAGGTGTTCGTGCTGCATCTTGACCCCGATGACGAGAATCGGTTCCACCCCTACTGGATCGACGCCGTCGAGGCAGCCCTGGACGAGGCCGCCGCCGCCGAGGGACCACGGGCGTTGGTGACCGTGGGCAGCGGCCGGTTCTGGTCGAACGGTCTCGCCCTGGACTGGCTGCTCAGCCATACCGATCAGGTCGGCCCCTACCTCGACCGGGTGCACCGTCTGCTGGCCCGTACGCTCGCCTCGCCGGTGGTCACCGTGGCCGCGCTCAACGGTCATGCCTTCGCCGCCGGCGCGATCTGGGCGCTAGCCCACGACCTGCGGGTGATGCGCACGGACCGGGGCTATTTCTGCCTGCCCGAGGTCGACATCGACCTGCCGTTCACCCCGGGCATGTCCGCGCTGGTCCGCGCCCGGCTCGCCCCGTCCACCGCCCATCTGGCGATGACCACCGGCCAGCGTTACGGCGGCCAGCAGGCGCTCGGCGCCGGCATCGTCGATGCCGTGGCCTCCGCCGACGGTCTGCTCGGCGCCGCGCTGGAGCTCGCCCGTCCGCTCGCGGCGAAGACCAAACCGGCCCGCGCCCAGATCAAGGAGACCCTCTACGCCGAGGCCCTCGCCGCGCTGCGCACCCCCACCCCCGGCGTCTGAGCACCCTCCGGGACGACGGTCCAGGCTGGACGGCTGGGCCATCCGTGACGACGGGGCCATCCGTGACGACGGGGGCCATCCGTGACGACGGGGGTCAGGCTGGACGGCGGGTCAGGCTGGACGGCGGGGCTACGCGGGGGAGCGGGGCTGGCCGGGCTGATGGGCAAGGACGGTGTCGCGCAGGATGCGGGCGGCGGTGGAGGTGGCGCCGGCGGGGGTGACGATCGCCGTCGGGTAGATGGGGGCGGGCGGGTCCAGGGGGATCAGCCGCAGACCGTCGTGGACGCGGTTGTTCAGGCTCGGCGGTAGGACGGCGACGCCCAGACCGTGGGCGACGAGGTCGAGCAGGGTGTCGGTGTCGCCGACCTCGCAGGCCGGGCGGCGCCTGATACCGAGTTCGGTGAACGCGGCGTCGACGATCGTGCGGGCACCCCATCCCGGTGGGTAGTCGACGAACGACTCGCCGGCGGCGTCCGCGAGGGTCACCGACGACCGGGCGGCGAACGGATGCCCGGCGTGGCAGGCGAACACCATCGGCTCCGAGTCGAGCGGGGTGACCTCCAGCGCCGCCAGTGGTTCCGCCACGCAGGCGAAGGCGATGTCCAGGCGCCCGCCGGCGACCCGGTCGAGCAGGATCACCGTGGGTGCCTGCACCACGCGCAGGTCCACCGAGGGATGGGCGGTGTGGAAGGCGGCGAGCGCGTCGGTCACCCCACGCCGGAAACTCTGCATGATCCCGATGGTGAGCGGTCCGCGCACCCCGCTGACGACCCCGGCGACGGCCGTGCGCGCGGACTGCGCGGCGGCCAGGACCCGCCGCGCCTCGGTCAGCAGCACCTCACCCTCCCGGGTCAGCCGCACGGCCCGGGTACTGCGGACGAACAGCTTCGCGCCGAGTTCCTTCTCCAACGCCCCGATGGACGACGACAGCCCCGACTGGACGATGTTCACCCGCCGCGCGGCCCGGGTGAAGTGCAGCTCCTCGGCGACCGCGAGGAAGTGCTCCAGCTGCCGTAGCTCCACCATGCCACTCCCCGGGTCCATCACGGTGCGCGTCGCGGTGCGTCGCGGTGCGCGTCATGGTGCGCGTCGTGTGCGCGCCCGCGCGCCCGCTGTCACACGGGCGATCAGCCGCCGGACGAAATCATCGCCCCCACCGATGAAACTATGCTGATTGTTCTGTTGGACAGGTTACCCGTACGGGGCGACGCTGGGGACGTGATCGAGCGGAACGCACCTTCCCGCGGCCTGACCAGGCCGCCACCGGCCGACCCGGCGACCACGGCGACCACGGCGACCACGGCGATCGGCCGGGGACTGCTCGGGCTGCTGGCGGTGAGCACCGGGCTCAGCGTCGCGGCGATGTACTACGCCCAACCCCTGCTGGACGACATCCGTGCCGACCTGGGGATGTCCACCGGGGCGGCGGGACTGCTGGTGACCGTCACCCAGGCCGGCTATCTGGTGGCGCTGTGCCTGCTGGTGCCGGTCGGGGACCTGGTGGCCCGTCGCCGGCTCATCCCGCTGCTCACCGCGGGCCAGGCCGCGGCCCTCGTCGTGCTGGCCACGGCCAGCTCACCGGCGCAGCTGTTCGCCGCGGGTATCGCGGTCGGGGCGCTGAGTGTCAGCGCTCAGGTCGGGGTGGCCTTCGCCGCGAGTCTGGCCGGGGACGCCGAGCGCGGCAAGGTCGTGGGCACGGTGATGAGCGGGCTGCTGATGGGCATCCTGCTGGCCCGCACGGCCGCGGGCTGGCTCGCGGATCTGGGTGGCTGGCGCACCCCGTACTGGGTGGCCGGCGGGGTGCAGGTGGTGATGTGCGTGGTGCTCGCCGTCCGGCTGCCGGCGGAACGGCCCCGCCCGGACGCCACCGCCGCCCCGCGTTACGGCGAGGCGGTGGCGTCGGTGGGACGACTGCTGCGGGACGAACCGGTGCTGCGCCGACGCGCGATCTACGGGGCGGCGGCGTTCGGGGGGTTCAGCGTCCTGTGGACGCCACTGTCGTTCCTGCTCAGCGCGGCGCCCTACGGCTGTTCGACCGGTGTCATCGGCCTGTTCGGTCTGCTCGGCCTGGTCGGCGTGTTGGCCGCCGCCGGGGCCGGCCGGGCCGCCGACCGGGGGCGGGCGAGCCTGGTCACGCTCGGCTCGGCGGGGCTGCTGCTGGTGTCCTGGCTGCCGCTGGGCCTGGGCGGTCAGCACCTGGCCGGACTCGTGGTCGGCGTCCTGGTGCTGGATCTGGCGGTGCAGGCGCTGCACATCACCAACCAGAGCGAGATCTACGCGCTGCGCCCCGAGGCCCGAAGCCGGCTGACCGCCGCCTACATGGCCACCTACTTCACCGGGGGTCTGCTGGGCTCCCTGGCCGCCGACGCCGCCTACAGCCATGGCGGATGGACGGGGGTCAGCCTCACCGGCGCCGCCTTCGGGCTGCTGGCCGTCACCGTGGCCGGGTGGGAGTGGCTGCACCCGGGCGCTCGGCGGTCACGAACTGACTCGCCTGCGCCGTGACCGCGAACGCGTCGGTGACGGGATGGCCGTAGCGCCGCGCGACCGCGGCGATCCCCTCGGCGCTGACCGTCCATCCGAGCCCACGCAGCACTCCCGCGGCGTCCCGATCGTCGTCGTCGTGGACGAGCGCGCGCATGTCGACACCCCACCGGTCCCGGGCGCCGTCGAGTTCGGCGTCGCTGACCGCGGTCAGAATGCGGCGGGCCTCCTCCACGGCGATCCGGCTGCCCGGGGCGGAGTGGGCGTCCACCCCGGCCAGCAGCTGGAGCTCGGCCTGCGCCGGCAGGTACGGCGTCAGCCCCTCGACCAGCCACAATGTCGGCGTGTCCGGGTCGAACCCGGTCGCCCGCAGCGACATCGCCCAGTCCCGGCGCAGGTCCACCGGCACCGGATGATGGACGCAGCCCGCCACCGCGCCCCGGGCCCGCAGCACCGCCAGCTTGAAGGCCAGCACCCGTGGCTGGTCGATCTCGAACACGGTGCTTCCCGCCGGCCACGACAACCGGAACGCCCGGGTGTCCAGCCCCGCGGCGAGAATGACCGTCTGACGGATGCCGTCCGCGAGCGCCCCGGTGACCACCGCGTCGAGGAACTTCGTCCGGATACCCAGGTAACGGTTGGTCAGCATCCACGTGTCCGGTAACGCGTGGTCGCCCACCTCCGCGGGTGTCGTCGGCATCGGATGCGGCAGGTGGGCGGCCCGCACGAACGCCGCCGCCCACGGGTCGTCACACATCGCGTCCGGCTGGCCGCTTTCCACCGCCCGGGCGGCGGCCACGGCCAGCGCGGTGATGCCCACCCCGGTGGTGATGTCCCAGTCGACCAGGCCGTCGGTGCTGGCCAGGCCGTCGGTGCTGGCCGGGCCGTCGACGCTGTGGCTCCCGTCGACGTCGTCCGGATGCTTCGTCTGCCCGCGGGGTACTGCGTGCCGCACGTTCGCCATGGCCCGACCTCCAGGGATGCGCCCGTCTCGTCACCGAAGGTAGCTCCAGGCTGGATGGTCCGCCAGACGAGACCACGTCCGCGCCGCGGCGTCGCTCACCCTGGGACGCGAGGACGGACGGCTCGGGACGCGAACCCGCCGGGCAGCGCGGGCGGGCCCGCGGGGCAGCGCGTGCGGGCTCGCCGAAGAGGGCAGGCGGGCCGGTGGGGCAGGGCAGGCGGGCCGGCCATGCGGGTGTGGGCTGGCCGGGCAGGGCGCGGGGTCGGTCAGGCAGGGCGCGGTCGATCGGGGTGATCGGCCGGCGGCCTGCCCGACCGCGGGGCGTCCGGGCCAGGTGGGGCGGGGTGGTCGGGCCGGGCGTCGTGCGGTCGGTGTCCCGGGTGCCTCGGGGAGGCGACGGGCGAGTCACGGTGGATGAGTCAGGTGGGGGATGACTCAGGTGACTCGGACGGCCCAGGCGACACAGGTGGTTCGGGTGGATCAGGCGGTTCGGGGGCTCAGGTGGAGCTGTGGGCGGGCAGTGGCGGGGTGGGCAGGCCGGCCGCGGCGGCGGGTCGCTCGGCGACACCACGGGGCACGGCGCCGGCGAGCCGGTCGAACCAGGCGGCCCGGCTGATGGCGTAGACGGCATGCTCCTCGCCGTGCAGGTACTGAAGGCGCGCGCAGGTCATGCCGAGGCGTTCGGCGACACGTACGGACGCGGTGTTCTCGGGCAGGATCACCGAGATCACTTCGGCGAGTTCGGGTTGTTCGGCGAACACCCAGCTGATCGCGGCGGTGCCGGCCTCGCGGGCGTAGCCGCGACCCCAACGGTCCCGGCGGATGAACCAGACCGCTTCGATGCCGGGCCAA
Organism: Frankia umida; assembly: GCF_023242945.1. Classification (NCBI taxonomy): domain Bacteria; kingdom Bacillati; phylum Actinomycetota; class Actinomycetes; order Frankiales; family Frankiaceae; genus Frankia; species Frankia umida. The sequence goes on along the minus strand of NZ_JALKFT010000043.1, from coordinate 14,598 downwards.
CCCGGTTCGGTCCACAGGCCCGCGCGGCCGACGAGGTCGCCGGTGGCGCGTTCGACCACGGCCCACGGGCCCACGCCGGTCAGTGCCCAGCAGCCGATGTTGCCGGCCATCGCGTGCCAGACGCTGTCGGGATCACAACGGCCGCCGATGTAGCGGGTGAACTCGGTGTCCGACCAGATCGTGACGAAGCCAGGCGCGTCACTGGATCGCAACGGACGCATAACCAGTCGGTCGGTCGAGAGGGTCGGGATGGTAACCAGGGTGGCTTTCGTCCTCATCCAGTACCGCCTGCCGGAAGGGTGCGGCACGCCTCGAGGAAGGACGAGACCGCGGGGATTCGATGGTGGGCCGGGGAGAACGAGGAGGCGCACTGGCGCAGCCTCGCCTTCACAGTATGCGTCAGCTCGTCCGGTGCCGTTCGGATGACGTCCATCGCGATACGGGCTGCCTCCTCGGGTTCCGGCTCCCGTCCGATGAGGAACTTCGACGCGTACGACATGTAGGCGTGCTGTGATTCCTCGACGGTGTAGTCACCGCCCTTGCGCTGATAACCGGCGATCGCGATCGGCGCCCATTCCTGGGCCATGTCGACATCCCCCATGTTGATGGCGACACCGGAGCGGAACATCGCGACGGCGGCCGGACCGACCGGCGTCTCACCCGGCATCGGGGCCATCGTGCAGGAGGCCGCCTCCATCCGGTTCAGGGCGTCGCGGGCGGATTCCTGGTCGCCCATCTTCGCATATGCCCGGGCCTCGTAGGCCGCCATCCGGCCGTCCATGTACGGATGCCGAACCTGCTGAACGAGGTTCAGTGCGGCGATCGCCTGCCGATACCGCTGGGTGTGATAGGCGATCGAGCTCTGCAGTGCGGCGACCGACATGATCAGCACCGGCTCGCCGATCTCGTCGGCATAGGTGCCGGCCAGCCCGGCGAAACGGCGGGCGGAGCGGAAGTCGTTCGTGTTGAACGCCAGCCGTCCGAGGAAGTAGGTGAGCTGACCGCCCAGCTGAGTCACCCGGGCCCGGGTGCCGGCGGACATCCGGCCGTCCAGGATCGACTCGATCTGCTTCCAGCGTTCCGCGACCTCGCCCAACAGCGCCAGATGTGGGGCGGAGCCGTAGACCTGGGCGATCTCGTCGACGTCGGACTCCAGCTCGTCGAGCGTGCGGTCCGATGCGCTGCCTGTCTCGATCCGCGCCCGGGTGGACGCGGCGATCGCCGACAGAGCCGGCAGTGCCGGGAGTGCAGCAAACTCTCGCCGGTTCGTGGAAATCACCTCATGGTCAATGGTCCGTGCACCATGGGTAATAAGCATCCCCTCCGGTGCAGGGACAAACTCATCGCTTGGTCGTCGCATCGGCGGGACGACACCAAGGCGGCGCGCCCGCTTCTCTCGATCGGCGGCGTCGCGCAGCCGGCGAATCGCCCCCCCGCAGGGAAGTACGACGTCCAGGGCATCGGAGAGATCTGGTGAAGGCACCTCCCTCCCGTTTACCGCCCTGGACACCTGCTGCCGCTTGAAGCCAGTCCGCTCGGCCAGTCTGCTGATGTTTGTCTCGTTGTCTCCGATCAATGACTGGAGCATGCCTGCCAGCTCGTCCAGTGAATCATTGCGTTGCCGTTCAGCCTCCACCGTGAACCTCCCAGCCGCATCTGTATCGGAGGGTGCAACGAGCCGTTGCGGGTCAGGCACCCATCTGTTGCACTCTGTCGTCGGGCAACGGCGAACTGTGTCATGACCCGAAACTCCGGCACTTCTGAGCCATCGGGTACCTGCTGCCCACTGTCCCTGGATCACTGTTGATCCAACCGCCTTTGTTTCGGGGAGGTTGCATGACGCCGCCGAGCCCTTCGGCAGGAATACCGAGCACTCTCTCGGTGCCCCTCGCGGTTGAGAAGGTTGCCCACACCACACACCCAACTGCGGACTGCCAGGTTCAGGCCCCCGCACCGCCGCGGACTACCCGGGATGGGGGGGACATACCGCCGAATCCTGCGCACAGTGCCAGCTACACGGGACCTTGGTCCCGCTATCGACACCAACCCGACGTTGAGCCAACATTCGGACCACCCACCGGAGGTGCCCCCCGGGCCATACCCGTTCGGGTACCCCCGAGGGGCCTGCCGGTGCGCCACCCGGGCCGGCACTGGTTCGTCCCTCGTTACGCATCGTCGCCCGGCTTCGCGATTGTGGTCCTCGATGAGGCCGGTCTGCCGGTTGAGACGGTGGTGGGTTGGGTCACTGAGGCGTTGGCGGAAGGGCACGCGCAGTCGCGCTACGAGGTCGGGCGCTACCGGATCGTGCCTAACCGGCCGCCCGGCAAGGGCGTGGCGCCGATGTCCGTCCGAGGCTGAGCGCCGGGGTCGGTCACCGGTGTCCGGCCCCGGCCGCTGGCGGCCCGTGGCCAGGGTGAGCGTGGGTTCCGGCGCCCGCGCGGGCGCCGCCGCGGCCCGCCGCCGGGGCCGTTCCTGGCGGCCCGGCCGCGGCGCGACCCACCGGCGCCAGCGCCCGACCGGGTTCGTTGCACCGCCCGGAAAGTGGTCTCGTACCAGCACCTTTTCGGACTTTCGGGGGGAGCCGGAGGCCGCCGGTTCGATGGCACGAAGTGACCATGAAGGCCCCCGAACGTGTCCCCACGCTCGGCTTCCCCCGGCCCACCCCGCGGCCGGCCTGGCGGGCGGGATGGCTGGCCGCGGGGCCGCCGATGGGCCCGGTGGCCACCCGACGGTCATCCGCTGGTGGCCCGCCGGCCACCTGATGGCCGCCGGTTGGCCCCCGCGTCGGGCGGTCGTCAGTGCCGTGCGGCCTCTTGAAGTTCCGTCCGGCGGTGGCGGCTGACAGCGACCTTATGATCGACCGAGGTTGCCGCGGGAGTCATGAATGTGCGGTGAGCGGTCCGCCGCGGCGCGCGGAAATGCGCCCAGACGGTCGGTCGCGCGGCCCACGGATGATCGGACACCCGGTGGTTGGGTGTTCATTGCGAGATGAGACAGATGGTGTTGTGACCTTCGTTGCGTGCCATTCGCCGTCCGGACCGGTCACGACCCTCGGCTAATGCGGACGGATTGTTGCCGTCCTGAGGGGTGGCTCGGTGACGGCGGCGCAGTGTCGCATCTGAGGTGTCCGGCGTCCAGTGCCGGCGGACGCTCGCGGCACCGGACGCCGCACGTGGTTGGCCACTCGTTGATGCTCTGGCCGCCCGTGGGCTGAAGACGCCCGCCTGGCTATGTGCTGACCGCGGCATCGCTGGTGCTGTCCGCGGATTCCCGGGGTGGCGGTGAGCTGGCCGGGTCGACGTCGTTCACGGGTGTGTTCGGCGCGGTGGCCAACGTCTGGGTGGCCAACGTCTGGGTGGCCAACGTCTGGGTGGCCAGTGTCTCGGCGGTCTGGTCCGCGTCGGAATCCGGGTCGATGACGCGGGTGCCACGCAGCAGGGAGGCGAACGCGCCGATGACCGCCATGACGGTCGCCAGGGTGAACGCGATGACCAGACCGTGGTGGAACGGTCCGGCGATCAGATGGGGGAAGAACTCCCGTCCGGTGACCTCCTGGGCGTCCGCCGCGGGAAGTCGGCTCAGGGTGTCGTCACCGAGCAGGTTCTGCATCGGGTTGTAGCCGAGGAACGCGGCGAACAGGCTGCCGACCGGTGGCAGTTCGGCGACCCGGTTCACGACGTCGGCGGGCAGACCGCGGGCGGACAGTCCGTCGCGCAACGAGGCGGGCAGCGAGGCGGCGAGCCCCGCGATCATCAGGGAGAAGAACAGGCCGATCGACAGCACCTGGCCGGAGTTCATGAACGTTCCGCGCATTCCGGACGCCCCGCCGCGCGCCGCCGGTGGCACGACGTTCATCACCGCCGTCGTGTTCGGCGCGGAGAACAGGCCCGAACCGATGCCGTTGAGCAGCAGCAGCAGCGCGAACACCGGATAGCTGAAGTCGGTGGGCAGCAGCAGCAGACCCACGAACGTGCCGGCGACGATCAGCATCCCGCCGGTGGCGAACGCGCGGGCGCCGAAGCGGTCCGACAAAAAGCCCGAGGCCGGCCCCGCGATCAGGAACCCGACGGTCAGCGGCAGCATGTAGATGCCCGCCCACAGCGGGGTGTCGATGAAGTCGTAGCCGTGCAGCGGCAGCCAGATGCCCTGCAGCCAGATGATCAGCATGAACTGCATGCCGCCGCGGGAGACCGCGAACAGCAGGGTCGTCGCGTTGCCGGCGGCGAAGGCCCGGTTGCGAAACAGCGTCAGGTCGAACATCGGCTGTGCCACCCGCCGCTCGACCGCGACGAACAGCGCCAGCAGCGCCGCCCCGCCGATGAGCGCCCCGAGCACCTTCGGACTCGTCCAGCCCATGTCGTGCCCACCGTAGGGCTGGATGCCGTAGGTGACCCCGGCCAGCAGCGCGGTCAGCCCGACCGCGAACGTGATGTTGCCCCACCAGTCGATGCGGGCGGCGACGCGGCGTCCGGTGTCACGCAGGCTGCGGTACGACCAGATCGTGCCGACCACGCTGATCGGGACGCTGACCCAGAACACCGCCCGCCAGTTCCACTCGGAGAGCAGACCGCCCGCGACCAGCCCGATGAACGACCCGGCGAGCGCCGCCACCTGGTTGATGCCCATGGCCATCCCGCGCTGGTCGGCGGGGAACGCGTCGGTGAGGATCGCGGTCGAGTTCGCCAGCAGCATCGCGCCGCCGATCCCCTCGATCACCCGGAAGCCGATCAGCCACAGCGCGCCGCCCGCCCCCTGCAGCGGGGTGAGCGTCAACCCGATCGCCGAGACGGTGAACAACGCGAACCCCGCGTTGTAGATGCGGACCCGGCCGTACATGTCGCCCAGGCGGCCCAGCGTCACCACCAGGACGGCGGAGACCAGCATGTACCCCATGAGCAGCCACAGCAGGTAGCTGACGTTGCCCGGGGTGAGCGGGTCCAGGTGGATGCCACGGAAGATCGCCGGCAGCGAGATGATGACGATGGAGCTGTTCACCGTCGCCAGCAGCACGCCGATCGTCGTGTTCGACAGGACGACCCACCGGTACCCCGAGCCTGAGGATCCCGAGCCCGGTGACCCCGAGCCCGGTGACCCCGAGCCCGGTGACCCCGAGCCCGGTGACCCCGAGCCCGGTGACCCCGAGCCCGGTGATCCTGGTCCTGCGGTCGCGGCCGTGGACATAGCGGACCGTCCCTCCCATCACAGCGTGACCTGCGGAGATCACCAGCCGAGCGCGGGTCGATCCCGCCTGGCGGTGACCGAGGCATGCCGAGGACACCAGCGGTCGTTGTACGGCCGCTCGGGGTTCGGCGGGGGCCTCCTGCCGGTGTGCGTACGGGCGGCGGCGGTTGCCGCGGCGCGTCGCAGCCGAAATTTACTGTCTCACAACTAAGGACTGGTCGTACGGCGTACGTCAGCTCGTCTCACAAGGGTGCGGACGGCGGTTCGGACCCGCCGGGTGTCACCGTCGCCGGTCCGTGCGCCGAGCGTGAACGTCCCGCGTCCCCGCGTCGTTGTTTCGGCCCGCCGCGCCTGATTTCCCGGCGAAGTTCGACTCGGGACGCGGTTGTCGACGTAAAAGTGGTGACAAAGGTAGGAGAAGAGTCGCAACGATCCTCGAGAGAGCGGGGCACCGTGGCCACCGATGTCGAGAGCACACTGGGTGCGGACGACTACGACGAGTTCGGCCTCCTGCATGAGAACGCCGAGGAACTGGGCCTGCCGTTCGCCGGTCGTCCGGACCTCAGCCGCCGCTACGCCGATCTGCCCGAGGGTGGCCGGCTGAGCTACCTGCGGTGGGGACGGGCCGATCCGGAGATCGTCTTTCTGCACGGTGGCGGTCAGAACGCGCACACCTGGGATTCGGTCGCGCTCGTGCTCGGGCGCCCGGCGGTGGCGTTCGACCTGCTGGGGCATGGACGCTCGTCCTGGCGCGACGATCGTGACTACGGTCCGTGGAGCAACGCGGAGGCGCTCGGGGCGGTGCTGCCGGCGGTCGCGCCCGCGGCGGCCGTGGTGGTCGGGATGTCACTGGGTGGTGCCACACTGATCCGGCTGGCGGCGACCTTCGCGCAGCTGTGCCGGCGCATCGTGATCGTCGACGTGACCCCGCAGGTCACCGACCCCGAGCGGCTGCCGAAGGGCGCGGATCTCGGGGCCGTCGCGCTGATCAGCGGCCCGCCGACGTTCGACTCGTTCGAGGAGATGGCCGCCGGCGCCGTGGCGTTGAGCCCGAACCGTCCGGCCGCCGCGGTGCGCCGCGGGGTCCGGCACAACGCCCGCCGGTTGCCGGACGGCCGATGGGGCTGGCGCTATGACCTGTTCGCCCCGCGCGCTCCCGCGCCGGGCGCGCTGCCAGCTGGCGGGGAGGGTCGCCGCGACCAGTCCGACCTGCGCCCGCTGTGGGACGACGTCAGCCTTATCTGCGCTCCGACGCTGCTGGTTCGCGGTGGTGACTCGAGGTTCGTCCACGACAGTGATGTCGCCGAGTTCCGGCGTCGGGTTCCGTCCCTGCGGGACACGGTGGTGGGGGGCGCCGGCCATGCGGTGCAGAGCGACCAGCCTCTCGAGCTCGCCGGCCTCATCCGCTCGTTCGCCGGGCTCGCGGACGCCAAGGACGCCGCCCCGGTCGCGGATGGGAAAGTCGCCACCAGCAGTGAGGGCTTTCGCGGACGGTAATGGTTTGCACGGACAGTGAGGGCATTCACGGACGGTGAGGGCAAAACGCTCGAGAGCGTCTCTTCGCAGAACTTAGCCAGCTAAGTGGCAACAATGGGCAGCTATGCACGGTGAGCGAGAATTTTTGCCCCGTTTTGCGGGTGCTCCTCACTCTTGGTGTGGGATTCGATGCTGATCGTGCCCAACGTGCCCTGATGGCGGGACGCCCCGGTGTCGACGGCGAAGCCTCCAGCCTAGCGACAGGCACTGACATCCTTACGGACCGTCACTTCGGCCGAGATTGCGGGCCTTGACGGACGAAGGCTGTCGCGTCCTGCCACTGTCGTCTCCGCCGAGGAGAAGCGCGGGCGCGGGTGCGTCGGCGTGGCGGAACGGAATCGGCCCCGGTCCGGCCGGAAGCGAATCCGGTGCGGACTGGGGCCGATATGCGGTGCTGCGGGCGGAGTCGGCGTCGGCGGCGGGGTCGGGTGCGGGTCGGGGTGGGGGTGTGCGTTGGGCGGGAGGTGGCGTCTAGATGGTGGCGAGGGCGGTGAGGTCGTAGACGGTCTGGCTGCCGACGGTGGTGGCGGTGTAATGGGCGGCGACCCAGGTCGCGATCTGGGAGGCGGTCGAGGTCGAACTGTTGCCGCCCATCCCACCGCCCATGCCGCCACCGGAGATGAAGTAGTGGATGCGGCCCTCGGTCACCCACTGCTGGAACTGGGCGAGGGTGGGCGCCGGGTCACTGCCGTCCCAGCCGCCGATGGCGATCACGGACTGTCCGCTGGCCAGTTCCAGTTCCGCGGCGATCGTCGCGCCGGAGGTGGCCGCGGCCCAGATCGTCGTCGACTTCGACAGCAGCGCGACCAACTCCGCGTTCGTGCTCTGCCCACCGCCCATGCCGCCACCCGCCGGCCTCGCTCCGTCGGTGGACGTCGTACCCGTCGTGGACGAGGCGGCGCCGGCCGCGGACATCGTGCCGGTGCTGCCGGTGGTGGACGTGCCGGTGGTGGACGTGCCGGTGGTGGAGGAGGCGCCGGTGGTGCCGGTAGCGGAGGTGGCGCCAGTGGTGTCGGTGGTGGTGGACGTGCCGGTGGTGGTGGTGGGGCCGGCGGTGCCGGAGGGGGGTTGGCCGGGGGCATTGCCGCGCATGCCGCCGCCGAAGCCGCCGCCCATGGATGACGCGGCCGCGGGGCCGGCGGAGGGGGTGGAGCCGGTATGGGCCTGGGAGACGGTGGCCAGGGTGTAGGCGGTGCTGCCGGCGCCCAGGCCGAGCACGGTGGCCAGGGCGAGGACGACGGCGAGGCGCCCGGGGCGGCCGGGGGTGGGACGTCCGGCCGCGCCGACGGCCAGGGCGACGGCCACCAGCAGGCAGCCGATCGGGATGATCCAGCGTAGTGCGGGCAGCCAGGTGGACACCCGGTCCAGCAGGACGTAGTTCCAGACACCGGTGACGGCGACCATCGCGGCGAGCGCGATCCGGGCCGAACGGCGGTCGCGGAGGCGCCACAGGGCGACCCCGACGCCGGCGGCCAGGGCTGCGATCGCGGGGGCGAGGGCGGCGGTGTAGTACGGGTGAATGATTCCGCTCATGTAGCTGAACACCAGGCCGCTGACCAGGAGCCAGCCACCCCAGAGCAGCAGTCCGGCCCGGTGGGCGTCGGTGCGCGGCGCGCGCCTGGTCGCCCACAGGCCGGCGACCAGGGCGATCAGCGCGGCGGGCAGCAGCCAGGAGATCTCCCCGCCCATCCGCTCGGCGAACAGCCGGGTGATGCCGGTTGGCCCACCGAACGAGCCGCCCATCCCGCCGCCACCACCACCACCGCCACCGCCGCCACCGGAGCCGGAGCCGGCGGTGGCACCGAAGATCCGTCCGAGACCGTTGTAGCCGAGCGCGAGCTGCCAGAGGCTGTTGTTCGTCGACCCGCCGATGTAGGGACGCGAACCGGCCGGCCACAGGTCGACCAGGGCCACGTACCATCCGGCGGACACGATGATCGCGCCGAGTCCGGCCAGCAGGTGCAGCAGCCGCCGGCGAAGTCCGGTCGGCGCGGCGATCAGGTAGGCCAGTCCCAGAGCCGGCACGATCAGGAACGCCTGCGCGAGCTTGGTGAGGAACGCGAACCCGAGGCAGGTCCCGGCCACGGTGAGCCAGTGCCAGCTCGCCCGATCGAGGGCCCGCACCGTCGCGTAGGCGGCGCCGACCAGCAGCAGCACGAGCAGCGCGTCCGGATTGTCGAACCGGAACATCAGCGCCGCCACCGGGGTGAGGGCGAACGCGGCGCCGGCGAGCAGGCCCGCGCCGACCCCGGCGGTGCGCCGCACCGTCGCGGCGAGCAGCCCGACCGCGGCCACACCCTCCAGTGCCTGCGGCACCAGCACCGACCAGGACGAGAACCCGAAGATCCGCGCGGACAGTCCCGACACCCACAGCGACGCCGGTGGCTTGTCGACCGTGATCGCGTTTCCGGCGTCCAGCGAGCCGAACAGCAGCGCCTTCCAGCTCTGCGAGCCCGCCTGGGTGGCCGCGGCGTAGAAACTGTTCGCGTACCCGGACGCGCTGAGGTTCCACAGGTACAGCACCGCCGTCACCCCGAGCAGGACCAGCAGCGCCGGACGTGCCCAGCTCGGGTCGTCCGCCGCCCCCCGTGCCGCCCCCCGTGCCAGCCGCCGGGCCAGGTTCGGCCGGTGCCGTCCGTCACCGTCACCGCCACCGCCACCGCTACCGCCGCCACTGGTGTGGCGCCGTCGTCCGTCGGCGTCCGGTTCGGCGACCTGGCGGTGCCGGTGGGCCGGCGGCGAGCCGGTGACCAGAGGCTGCTCCTCGGTCACCGGCCCGCGGTGCGGCGCGATCGTGGACGAAGGCGGGCTGGCCTGCGCTGGTGTCATGGTCCACACGATCAGACCCGGCGCTGCGAGATCCCTGTGCCACCGCTGTGCGATCCCTGTGAGCCTTCCCGTCGGCCGTCCACGACACCCCTGGACGGTGGGTCAGATGGTGGCGAGCAGGGTGCGCATCGTGGCGATCTCGGTGGTCTGGGTGGTGCGGATGCGTGCGGCGAGGTCCTTGGCGGGGGCGTACCGTCCGCCCTGGATCTCGGTGGACGCCATGTCGATCGCGCCCTGGTGGTGGTCGATCATCATGGTGAGGAACATGGTGTCGAACGCCGCGCCGGAGGTGTTCGCGAGCGCGGTCATGTCCTCGTCCGACATCATTCCCGGCCCGGTGTGACCGGCGCCGTGGGTGTGCTCCTGGTGGGCGTTGGCGGCGGACGGGACGGGCTCGGACCAGTCGGCGAGCCAACCCGTCATGGTGGTGATCTCCGGGGTCTGGGCGGCGTGGATCCGGGTCGCCAGGGTCCTGACCCTGGTGTTCTGGGTGCGGGTCGCCACCAGGTCGACCATGTCGACGGCCTGCTGATGGTGCGGGATCATCGCCTGGGCGAAGCGGGTGTCGACACTGTTGTGGTCGGGGGTGTCGCCACCGCAGGCGGCGACGACGGTGGCGGCCAGCAACGCCGCGATGAGCTGAACGAGCCGTTTCACGTGAGCTCCTCGTCAGGTGAACGTCCATGGCACAGGCGAATGCGCGCGGCCCCGTTTTCCGGGACGCGCGGGATTCGTCGGTCTACCGACGCAGCACGCAGAGCGAGGTGAACAACGGCACGGCGGACGACACCGCCCGGCCCGACGGTGGGGACCGCCCCGTCCGCGCCAGGACGACCGCCGGCAGGCGCGGCGCCGACCGGGCCGCCCGTGACACCGCGGCGGCCAGCAGCCCCGCCAGCAACAGCACCCCGGCGCCCCGCAGAAACGCCAGACACAGCGACCCGCCGTCATGCCCGCCGTGCCCGCCGTGATCAGGATGCCCGCGGTGATCAGGGTGCCCGCCGTGGTGGCGGGTCGCGGGCCCGGCCGGGGGAGCGGGCGCCATGGCGTGCCCGGCGTCGGCGGGAGCGGCGACGGTGGTGGCGGGGGGTCGTCCGGTGGGCTGGGCGGACAGGCCGCCGTGCATGAGCAGGATGCCCAGGAGAACGGGGACGACCAGGGGGAGTCCCGCGCGTCCGCCCGGACCATGACGGCGAGCGCTCGGGGGTCGGGACGGGGCGGGCACCGGCTCATGATGCCCCGCTCCCAGCGTCACTCGACCCGGGTAGGACAGTGACGGTCGTGATACCGGGCAGGTGCGGTTATGGCGGGCCGTTCCGCGGGTGCACTACGTTTTCTGCTGCGCCTGGACGACACGTGATGACGCCCGGCGACCGGCTGCCCAGCCGTCCTGGGGAGGGGAGTTCGCATGCCGCTGGCCATCTCCGACGATCACCGGGCGCTCGCCGAGGTGGTGCGGGACGTCGCCGTGGCCGAGGGCCTGCGCGCGTTGACCCGGCGGGCGCTCGACGCCCTGCCCGAGCCGGAGAGTCCGCCGAACATCTACCGCGAGCGCCGCGCGGCGCGACCGACCTCGTCCGGTTCCGCGGCACCGGACGAGGTCGGTTCCGCGGAACCCTCGGGTGCCGGTTCGGCGCGACCTTCGGGTGGTGGTGTCGCGGAACCTTCGGGCGGGGCCGGGCTGCCCGGGGGTGGCGCCGGGGTGGGGGCGTCGGTGGGGGGCGGCCGCGCGGAACCGTCCTGGTGGCGGATGGCGGAGCTGGGCTGGTTGGGGTTGCATCTGCCGGCGGAGTACGGCGGGTCCGGGTTCGGTCTGGCGGAGCTCGCGGTCGTCTGCGAGGGGCTCGGCGGGCAGGTCGCCGGGGGACCGTTCCTGCCGACGGTCGTCGCCTCGGCGGTGATCGCCGCGGTCGGTAGCGTCGAGCAGCGGGCCGCGCTGCTGCCCGGGCTTGCCGACGGTACCCGCGTCGCCTCGCTGGCCACCGCGGCCACCATCACCACCGATGCCGCCGGCACCGTGGACGTCGCCGGTTCGGCCGGCGCGGGCGGCAGGGCCGGTTCGGCGGGCGCGGGGGCTGTGGCGGGTCTGCTGCTGGACGGGGAGGTGGCGGCGGCGCTGGGCGGGGTGTGGGCGGGGATTCATCTGCTGCCGGTGGGGGCGGATGATCTCGCCGTGGTGGTCGCGGACGCGCCGGGGCTGGTGGTGCGGGCGGCCCAGCGGGCGCTCGATCCGTCGCTGGGGCTGGCGTCGCTGACGTTGCGGGGGGTGGCGCCGCATCCGATGGGGGTGTTGCGGGGCGGACAGGCGGTGGCGGTACGGGTGCTGCGCACGCTCGCCGCGGCGCAGGCGGCCGGTGGGGCGCGGGCGACGCTCACGATGGCGCTGGAGCACGCGAAGGTCCGCGAGCAGTTCGGGCGGATCATCGGCGGCTTCCAGGCGGTGAAACATCATCTGGCGAACATGCTCGTCCAGACGGAGCTTGCCACCGCCGCGGCCTGGGACGCGGCCCGCGCACTCGAGGGCGCGACAGCGGTGACGGCGGGAGACCCGTCGGCAGGAGACCCGTCGGCGGGGGGCGCGTCGGCGGGGGAGGCCGGGGAGGCGGAGCTGGCGGCGGCAGTGGCGGCGGCGCTGGCGTTGCCGGCCTACGAGCACAACGCGCGGCTCGCCATCCAGCTGCTCGGAGGGATCGGCTTCACCTGGGAGCACGACGCGCACCTGTACCTGCGGCGATCGGCGGCGCTCGCGGTGCTGGCGGGGCCGGCCGATGACGCTCGGGTGGACGTCCTGACGCTGGTGCGGGGCGGGGTGACGCGGCGGTTCGCCGTCGAACTGCCGGCGCGGGCCGAGGAGTATCGCCGCGACGCGCGGGAGTTCGTCGCACGCCACCGCGCCGCGCCCGAGGGCGAACGGCGCGGGCTGCTCGCCGACAGCGGCTACCTGGTGCCGCACTGGGTGGCGCCGTGGGGGCGTGGCGCGGGGGCGGTCGAGCAGCTGGTGATCGACGAGGAGCTGGTCAGGGGCGGGGTCGACGTCCCGGATCTGGAGATCGGTGGCTGGGTGCTGTTGACGATCACCCAGCACGGGGCGCCCGAGCAGCTCGCGCGGTGGCTGCCGGCGAGTCTGCGCGGTGAGCTGGTGTGGTGCCAGCTGTTCAGCGAACCGAACGCCGGCTCGGATGCGGCCGCGGTGACCACCCGCGCCGAACGCGTCGAGGGCGGCTGGCGCGTCCACGGGCAGAAGGTGTGGACGACCGGCGCCCATGCCTGTGACTGGGGGCTCGCGACGGTGCGGACCGACCCGTCCGCGGCCAAGCATCGGGGCATCACCACGATGGCGATCGATCTGCGGGCGCACGGTGTCGAGATCCGACCGTTGCGGGAGATCACCGGCGAGGCGCTGTTCAACGAGGTCTTCCTCGACGACGTGTTCGTCCCGGACGATGACGTCGTCGGGCCGGTCGGCGCCGGCTGGACGGTCGCCCGCGCGGTGCTCGGCAACGAACGGGTCTCGATCGGCGCGGGCAGTGGGGCCGATCGCCGGTCGGTGGCCCGGCTGCCCGGGTTGCATGCCCGCTACGCCGCCTCCGATCTGGGGTTGGCCCGTGAGGCCGGGCAGCTGCTCGCGGTCGCGCAGGCCCTGGACGTGCTGAACCTGCGGCGGGTGCAGCGGGCGGTGGCGGGCGCGGGGCCGTCCGCGGAGGGCAGTGTCAGCAAGCTGGTGGCGGCCGAGTTCGCCCAGCAGGCCAGCGAACTGGCGGTGCGGATCGCCGGCGCCGCCGTCGCGACGGGCGCGGAGGCGGAGCTGGGTCGTTCCTATCTGATGAGTCGGGCGTTCACGATCGCCGGCGGGACGTCCGAGATCAGCCGCAACGTCATCGCCGAGCGTATTCTCGGCCTGCCCCGCGAAGCCGGCCCGCCCCGCGAACCCGGCCAGCCCCGCGAACCCGGCCAGCACTGAGTATCTGTGAGGTGTGCGTGCAGTACGTGAAGCTCGGCGCGACGGGGCTCGATGTCTCGAGGATCTGCCTGGGCTGCATGAGCTACGGCGACCCGGCCCGCGGCAACCACGAGTGGACGCTCGACGAGGACACCGCCCGGCCGTTCTTCCGCGCCGCGATCGAGGCCGGCGTGACGTTCTTCGACACGGCGAACGTCTACTCCGACGGCAGCAGCGAGGAGATCACCGGACGGGCGCTCGCCGAGTTCGCCCAGCGCGACGAGATCGTGCTGGCGACGAAGGTGCACGGGCGGATGCGGCCAGGACCCAACGGCGGCGGGCTGTCGCGCAAGGTCATCCTGGCCGAGATCGACGCGAGCCTGCGCCGGCTGGGCACCGACTACGTGGATCTCTACCAGATCCACCGGTTCGACCCGGGCACCCCGCTCGAGGAGACCCTCGAGGCGCTGCACGACGTGGTGAAGGCGGGTAAGGCCCGCTACCTCGGCGCCTCGTCGATGTACGCGTGGCAGTTCGCCAAGGCGTTGTTCCTCGCCGACGCCCACGGCTGGACCAGGTTCGTCTCCATGCAGAACCATTACAACCTGATCTACCGCGAGGAGGAACGGGAGATGCTCGGGCTGTGCGCCGACCAGGGCATCGGCGTGATCCCGTGGAGCCCGCTGGCCCGCGGCCGGCTCACCCGCCCCTGGGACGAGACCACCGCCCGCAGCGAGAGCGACCAGTTCGGCCGCACCCTCTACGCCGACGGCGACCGCCGGATCGTCGAGGAGGTCGCCCACATCGCCGCCGCCCGCGCGATCCCACCCGCCCAGGTGGCACTGGCCTGGCTGCTGGCCCAGCCCGGCGTCACCGCGCCGATCATCGGCGCGACCCGGCTGACCCACCTCGACGACGCGCTCGCCTCCCTGGAGGTCACCCTCACCGCCGACGAGATCGCGCAGCTCGAAGCCCCCTACACCCCCCACCGCACCGCCGGCTTCCAGTAGCCGGGCGGCCCCGGGGCTACCAGGTTGCGGCCCAGTGCTCCGGCCTTCAGGCCGGGGGTGAAGGGCCGCGCGGGAAGGCCGCCCTGCGGCCTGAGCGTGCCC
>NZ_JALKFT010000042.1:0-40122 GCF_023242945.1 Frankia umida | reverse complement strand
CCACTCCTAGAGTGGGGAGGCGTCTGTCAGTGAAACAGGAAAACCTGTCCGCGAGGGTGGGAATCCCCGGTCTTCAGACCGGGGAGGATGTCAATCCGAAGGGCAGCGTGGCGGCGGTCGGGGACCTGGATCGGATCGGCAGGCAGTCCAGGGACGGGGCGCCACCGTTGCTGGCCATGTCCGGCGGGCCGGCCACCGAGAAGTACGGATCCCTGGTCGGACGGGCGATAGGCGTCAACGTCCTGGCGATCGTGGTCAACCGGAGGGTCGGGATAGCGGACCTCACCACCGCGCAGGTCCAAGGGATCTTCGAGGGGCGGTTCCGGAACTGGAGCGAGCTTGGTGGCGCGAACTGGCCGATCACGATCGTCGGCCGCAACGCGGATTCCGGCACCCGATTCTCCCTGGAACGCCAGATCCTTCACCACATCGAGCGACTTCCGACCTCCTCCACCGACTGTCGCGCCCCGGACAAGGACCCGGCCGCGGTGGTGGCCCGTTGTGAAAAACCCGACGTGGGCAGCCTGCTCGCCGCGGTCAACGAGATCCCCGGTGCGATCGGCTACTCCGGTGTGGCGACCGTGGCCGAGTATGCGAACATCCTGATGACACGCCTGAACGGCGTCACACCCGACATCGCGTTCGTGCGAAAGCACACCTACAGCTTCTGGTCGGTGGAGTACTTCTACTCCTACGGCCAGCCGCGGGGCGACACGCTGGCTGCCAGCTTTCTTTACTACCTGAGCCTCGGCAAGGCGAACAGTATCCTGAACCGGTACGGTTATCCGTCCTGTGTGGACCCTCGGAACCGCGAATTCTGCCACGAGTAGATGGAGCTCAGGTCGGTCCACTTCACACCATCAGGCGGGTCATCTACGCGACCACCTCGCATCGGTCGGCCAACGCACGTAGGTCCTGGTCAGAGCGCCATTCGGGGTCCTGGAGCAGGTCGCGGACCAGGACGCGGACTTTTGGGTGGCCTCGGATCTGCTCGGGCGCGAGGCGCTCGGCCTCCAGAAGTGCGGCGATGGCCTCGCCGCGGTCGCGCCGCTGAGCGTGGGCACGCGCCACGTCGACCAGGAAGCGCGACCGCCGTTCGGCCGAGAGCCCGGCGGTGTCCACCCGGCCGGCGCGGTCGAGCGCATCGCCGGCGTCACCCAGTTCCACCGCGACCGCGACCGCGTGCAGCGTGACGTTCGCCGGGCCGAACTCCAGATTGAAGTCGTTGCGGCCTGAGCCAACGACCGCGGCGAGTGTTTCAGCCTCCCCGATCGCCTGCCAGGCCGCGCGCCGGTCCCCGGAGCGGGCGTAGATGATCGCCTGAATCAGGTACAGCGCGCCCAGGGCCGACTGCGCCTCGACTCCCAGCCCCGACGAGCCGGAGCGGAGCGCATCGGCAGCGACCGTGGCGGCATGCCGGGCTTGCTGGAGGCGGCCGGCGCTGAGAAACGTGTGCGCCAGGCGATGGTGGCCGGCGGCCACCAGGCCCAGGTTCCCGGCATGTTCGGCGGCGAACAGCGCCCGGTCCGCGGCAAGCCAGGCACCCTCGATGTCACCGACTTTGACGAACAGTTCCGTGACGGCCTGGTAAGCGGTCGCCAGGGCCCTGGCGACAGCCTGACGCTGGTCGGGCGCCGCGGAGCGGACCGCGGTTTCCAGTTCGCTGATCAGCGGCGCGAGTGCGGGAACGGCGTCCGTGTAACGGGACGCATGGACCAGCGACCAAGCCTCGTCCACTCGGCCCTGGGCGTCTCCGACCGGGGGAGCCGCCGTAGCGGTCCCAGCGAACAGGAGCGGCAACGTGGGGTGTCCGGTGAGCGCAAGGCGAAGCAACGTCCGCCATGACTCGGCCTCAGCCTCGACAGGCTCAGCCGGCGCGTCTGGCG
The DNA here is from genome assembly GCF_023242945.1 of Frankia umida. Lineage (NCBI taxonomy): Bacteria > Bacillati > Actinomycetota > Actinomycetes > Frankiales > Frankiaceae > Frankia > Frankia umida. Next base: position 38,236 of record NZ_JALKFT010000042.1, on the reverse strand, counting down.
CGAGATCCGACACGGGAACGCCGAGCACATCGGCCACCTGGGCGAGCACCGACAGCCGATCGACCTTGCGAGTGTTCCGCTCGACCTGAGAGACCCAGCTCTCCGACCGGCCGATCAGCCGGCCCAGTTCCACCTGGGAAAGCCCGCGCTTTTTGCGGTTGAACACCACCTTTTCGCCCAGAGTGGGAAGCGGATCTGTCATCGCTCACCGGCCGGCAGGCCCTTGCCATCGGCAACAGACACGAACTCAACCCGTGGAGGTCCGGACAGGAACTCCGCACGTGCCGAGAGGAAGGCTCGGACGTGGTCCTGGTGCTCGTGCTCGTCGAACGCCGCTCGGTCCTGGTACACCTCGTAGAAGATCCGGGCGTCAGGATCGCCAGCCACGGTGTGCGTCAGGTACAGCAGTGTTCCTGGCTCGGATGACACGATAAGCGGCAACGTCCGGGCCACCAGCCGGTCGAACCCCTCTGCGGCACCGGGCCGCAGGCTGAACCGGACCACCAAGCCGAACATGGATCCTCTTCTCTGTGGACGGACGTCCCGAGTTCGACGATCCTTCCACAGCTCGCATTCCTGCGACTACCCCGCACTTTCGGTGCGGCCCGACTGCGCTGGTGCGGCCCGTCGACGCGGCACGATCGCACCGGGTAGATGGGCCGGCAGGACCCGTGTCTCTGACGCGCCGGGTATCACGGCAGGCGATGGCTCGAGACCGACGCCCCGCCAGGGCGGCAACAGCGCGCGGCGGGGAACGTCGACAGCATCCGAACTTTCGGGGTCAGTCATGGTTCGGGCCCTTCGGGTCGGCCTGCTGATCGTCCCCGCCCTGGCTCGGCGCGGCCTCGACGCGGAATCGGAGCAGGTTCGCTCCGTCAGCGCAATCCGGCTCCTCGACTCCGACCAGCCGAGCGTCGCCCTCGACGTACAGAGCCAGAGCGTTCGCGAGCTGCTCGGCAGTCACGCCACTGTCCGCGTAGACGTCCACTTCCCCATTGATATGGACAGGTCAGCGGGTGCGGGGGGCGACGCGGCGGGTTGGTGGGGCTGTGGTCGGGTCGTCGGGCCAGGGGTGGCGGGGGTAGCGGCCGCGCAGTTCGGCGCGGACCTGTGGGTAGCCGGTGCGCCAGAACGAGGGCAGGTCGCTCGTCACCGCCACCGGGCGCCCCGCCGGCGACAGCAGGTGGAGCACGAGTTGCGCGCGGCCGTCGGCGACGGCGGGTAGCCGCTCCCAGCCGAACACCTCGGCGATCCTCACGGCGAGCACGGGGCCGGCCGCGCCGCTGGTGCCGCTGTAGTCGAGGCGCACCCGGGAGCCGCTGGGCACCGCGACCCGCTCGGGTGCCAGCTCGTCCAGCCGGGCGGCCTGTGGCCAGGGCAGGAGCCGGCGCAGCGCGCGGCCGGCATCGATGCGTCCGAGGTCGGCGCGGCGTCGCACGCCGTCGAGGTCCGGCCCGAGCCAGTCCGGGGCGGTGTCCAGCAGGGCGGTGTCGGTGACGTCGGGCCAGGGGGCACCGAGCAGCCGGTGGCAGAACGCGAGCCGGTCGCGCAGGGCGAGCGCGTCGGCGCTCCAACGCAGCACGGGCAGCCCCGCGTCACGCAGCCCGTCGAGCACCGCGGCCCGCAGCAGGGACGGGTCGGGCCTGGCCGCCGGGCGTTCGGCGAGGATGATCGTGCCAAGCCGCTCGAGCCGGCGGGCGACGATGTCGCCACCGGACCAGGCGACCTCGTCCTCGGTGCGCAGCAGCGCCGCGCCCGCCTCCCGTGCGGTGGCCGCGTCGAGGGTGACGGCCAGGCGCACCCGGGCGGACATCCGGTCGGGCCCGCGGTCGGCGACCGCGACGGCGAGCCAGGGCGCCCCGGTCAACGCCGAGCCCGGGGCGAGCTCGGCACCGGTCCCGCCGGCCATCAGGTAGTTCGAGCCGCCGGGGGCGCGGACCCGCGAGAGCCGCTCGGGGAAGGCGAGGCCGACCACCAGCCCCGCCGCGAGATCGTCAGTCAGCCCACCCGTTCCCCGTGCCGCAGGCCCGGCAGGCCCGGCAGGCCCGGCAGGCCCGGCAGGCCCGGCCTGCGCGGCCGAGTGCAGCCGGCGGGTCTCCTCCCGCCAGCGGGTGGAGGCGGCCCGGTCGGTGTTGTCGCGCAGGCGGCGCCACACGGCGACAAGGTCGTCGGAGGGGCCGCCTGCCGGGCCGTCCGCGGAGAGGATCGCCACGACCTCCGCCGCGCGGCGGGCGCCGACGGCCCGGGCGCCGTCGAGTAGCGCCCGGGCGAGCCGCGGATGGGCCCCGACCTGGGCGATCGAACGTCCTCGCGGGGTGACCCGGCCGGTCTCGCCGACCGCGCCGAGGGCCCGCAGCGAGACCCCGGCGGCCTCCATCGCGCCGACGGGAGGGTCGCTGAGCAGGGGCAGTCCCACACCGCCGGGATGGCCCCAGACCGCGAGCTCCAGGGCGAAGGCGGTGAGGTCGGCGACGGCGATCTCCGGTTCCGGCTGGGCCGGCAGGCGGTCATGCTCGGCGGCGGACCAGCAGCGGTACACCCGGCCCGGCGCCTCCCGACCGGCCCGGCCCGCGCGCTGCCCGGCGGACGACCGCGACACCCGAACGGTGACCAGCGAGCCCAGCCCGCGGGCGTGGTCCATCCGCGGGGAGCGGGCCAGGCCGGCGTCGACGACGACCCGCACGCCGGGCACCGTGAGGCTGCTCTCCGCGACCGCGGTGGCCAGCACGACCCGGCGACGCGGGCCGACGCGCAGCACCGCGTCCTGTGCTCCGCCGGTCTGGCGGCCGTGCAGGGTGAGCACGTCGACCGCGTCGCGGTGCCCGGCGAGCCGGCCGGCGACGGCGGCGATCTCACCAGCCCCGGGCAGGAAGACGAGCACATCCCCGGACGTCTCCCGCAGCGCGCGCCCGACGGTCGCCCCGACGTGGTCGAGCAGCCTCGGGTCGACCCGCAGGCCGTGCGCCGGGGTGATCGTCCCGGCTGGGGGCGCCCAGACCACCTCGACGTCGTACATCGAGGTGTCGGTCCCGATGACCGGCGCGGGGTGGCCGGGCGTGCCGAGCATCGCGGCCAGCCGCAGGGTGTCGGCCGTCGCGGAGGCGGCGAGCAGGAGCAGGTCGGGGCGCAGCGCGGCGCGGACGTCGAGCAGGAACGCGAGCGCCAGGTCGGTGTCGAGGCTGCGTTCGTGGCACTCGTCGAGGATGACCGCGTCGGTACCGGGCAGCTCGGGGTCGCGTTGCAACCGCCGGACGAGCACCCCCGTCGTGATCACCTCGACCCTGGTGGACGGCCCGACCCTGCGCTCACCGCGGATCGTGTAGCCGACCGCGCCCCCCACCTCGCCGACACCGACACCGACACCGACACCGGCACCTGCGCCGGCGCGACCCGCGGCATTCGCGCGAGCTCCGGCACCACCGGCCACGCCACCCCCGGCGAGGCTGGCCATCCGCCGTGCCGCGGCACGGACGGCGATCCGCCGCGGCTCGACGACCAGCACCCGGCCCGGGACGTGGTCGGCGAGCGCGAGCGGGACGAGCGTCGTCTTACCGGTGCCTGGCGGGGCCACCAGCACCGCGGCCCCGCTGGCACCGCCCGATCCGGGCTGGTCATGTGTGCTCAGCGCGGCCATCAGCGCGGGCAGAGCGGTTCGGACGGGCAGGTCCGCCCCGGCGACCGTGAGGTCGGGCAACATGCGCTCAGTGTCCTCGGATCACGCGGCGTGGGGCGGGGCGGGGCGACCCCTGGCTCCTCATCCAGCCGTAGCTCGACGAGCCGCTCCAGCGTCCGGTCCGGTTCGGCGCGAACACCGTCCTTGATCTCGTTGTACTGGACTTCTCGACCGCAATCACTTGAGCACGTAAGTCATCCACCGGTGTGGTTTCTTGACCTGTCAAGTAAAATCGGCCTGGCTGTGAGCTTTCGGCCGCGTAGCATGGCCCCATGGCGACCTCGGATGCTCCAGGGCCGGGTGGGCTCGATTCCGAGGACCAACAGACCTGGGCGGCTGTCGCCAGCCTGCTGACGTGGCTACCGATCGCGCTCGACGACCAGCTTCGGCGTGAGTCCGAACTAAGCCACTTCGAGTACACCATTCTCGCCGCCCTCTCCACCATCGACGACCTGACGCTTCGGATGAGCCAGCTGGCGGTCCTCGCGAACGGATCGCTGTCGCGGCTGTCCCGCGCGGTCGCGCGGTTGGAGGTCCACGGCTGGGTGACCCGGAAGCCGGATCCGGTGGACGGCCGTTACACCCTGGCCACTCTCACCGACAACGGCGCGACGGTGCTTGCCGCCGCGTCACCCGGCTACATCGGGGCCGTCAACCGGCTGGTTTTCGACGCGATTTCGCCCGCCCAGGCGCGGCAGCTGAGAACCATCGCCGGGCGCGTTCTCACCGCGATCGAGGGTGAGCTCGGAGTGAAGCGCGGGCTGCACCGGTAGCCGGCGGCGGTGCGGCCACACCGGGCCGGCCAGGTATTCGCCGTGCTCCACTTCGGTGGCGAGTACGAGTTGGCCTTCGGTGAGCGGCGGTGCCCCGGGCCGGCAGGCCAGCCGGAGCAGGTTGTCGGCGAGGTCGGCATCCTGATCCCACCACGACAGGTACAGCGGAACTCCGCCGACCAGGCCGTAGACGAGCGCCCGGCCGGACGGTGGCGGCCTGCCACGGAGGTGTCCACGACCACCCTCGAGAAAAAAACGTGAACCTGGCCACGACAGAAAACCCCGACACCGATCGTCCAGCGCTTTACCTGCCCTGGGGAGCGGCAGTCAAGAAAAAGTGCCAGGCGGCACATCCGATAGGCGCGGAGAATGCGGAGTAAAATCTCTCGACGGAAATTCTCCCACCCAGGACGGAGAACAGACAGGACCAATTCCCTTTTGTGCCAGACATACCGTTCAGTTACCGTTCGATCCATGGGAATACGGAGATGGACACAGCGGGTCGCACTGTCCTCGGCGTTTGTGGCGAGCAGTCTGGTCGGTCTGGGTGTCGCGGGTTCCCCGTCTCAGGCAGCGGCATGCACACCACTCGGGTCCACGAGCGATGATGGATCGTCGGTCACCTGCGTCACGTACCCGGTGTCCGGTGACGGGCGCCTGGTCGACCTCACCATTCACTCGACGGCCATGAACGCAAACGAGCCCGTGCGGATTCTGCTGCCGACCAGCTATGCTGCCCAGCCTGACCGGACCTGGCCGTCGCTGTACCTGTTGCACGGCTCGGGCAGCGGGACAACCGGCTACCTCGACTGGACCACCAACACCGACATCGAGAGCCGGACCGCCGGGCACGACATGATCGTCGTCATGCCCGATGGCGGGAACGTCGGCTATTACAGCGACTGGATCGCCGATCCGGCGAAGTGGGAGACGTTCCACCTGGTGGAGCTACGGCAACTGCTCGAACGCACCTTCCGCGCCGGGCCCGAACGGGCGATCGCCGGTCTGTCCATGGGCGGGTTCGGCGCGGTCTCCTACGCGGCCCGGCATCCCGGCGACTTCAGGGCGGTGGCGTCCTACAGCGGCCCGCTCCACCCCTATGCCGACTCCCCGACGATCAGAACGCAGCTCCGGTCGGCCGGGAAGGACGTCAACAAGCTGTGGGGCAACCCGACCACCATGGTCGGAATGGCGATCTGGTCGCAGCACGATCCGTACTACCTGGTCGGCAACCTGACCTCCACCCCGATCTATGTCTCCTCCGGAGACGGCACCCGGGGCCCCGGTGATCCCGATCCCGGCTCCTTCAACACGGAGACGCTCGTCAACAGCGAGAGCAGGGCATTCACCCAACAGCTCACCGACGCCTACATCGCCGCGCATCCCGGGGCGACCGGCGATCCGCTGCTCACCACCCACTACTACAGCCCCGGCGTCCACACCTGGCCCTACTGGTCCCAGGAGATGCACGCATCACTTCCCATGCTGCTCGCCGCGATCGGCGCGTAGGGACGCGTCGGTGCGCGGAGCCGCGGGCCGGATTCCGGCGATCGGGTAGAAATTCGATCTCGGACACCAGGAGGCTTATGCAGAAGTCTGATTTTATTTCAAAACAAAACGGGATGCGCCCACGTTGAAGGACAACGGCCCCTGCCCCGCACCGGAAGATTATCTACGACAACAATCTTCGGGGGAGAGGCCGTTGCAACGCAGCCATACCACCGGTCTGCCACCCGTGTGCCTGGTCGTCTGCGCCAGGCAGCGTGCTTGCCCGTCGCACCACCCAGACCTGGACGCAGGCGTTCGCCGCGGCACTACGGGCGTGAGCCCCGGTGGCGTTGGCCGTGTTCGACCGCGCTGTAGACGGTGCGGACAAGCAGGCCAAGTACCAGTAGATCGGCCAGCATCTGCACGGTTGCGACGATCCGGGCGGCCGGTGATGTGGGCGCGATGTCGCCGAACCCGACCGTGGCGAACACGGTGACGGTGAAATACAGCGCGTCGGTGCGGTTCATCGGCTCGGTGAAGGCGCCCGGTTCCGCCTGGCTCAGCAGGTAGTACGTGCTCGCGAACAGGGTCAGGAACAGCGGAATCGACAGTGCCAGCGCCTCGATCGCCCGGACCGCGGGGTACCGCGACCGCAGGATCGAGCGTAGCTGCCAGCAGGCGAGGGCCGTGAACGCCAGCAGCCCGACGACGAGCAGCAGGATCGCCACGGGGTCCCAGCCACCCCGCAACGGCAACAGGTAATAGAGCGCCACGAGAACCGTGATGTTCAACGCGGCCCGTCGCATCGTGTGTCGCGCCAGCTGCCGCCGCGCGGCCCGATCCGGATCCGACGGCCGCGCAGGCTCCCCATCCACCACGAACGACGGGTCACCGGACATGGCTGTCAACCAATCACTCCGAGGGCCGATCCAGCTCGATTGGCGCGGCCCGTCATGGGGAATGATGGCCGGGAAGTAGCTGTTCCGGATCGCGCGGAACAAGAACATGTAGAAAAAAATGATTCGGTACCGGTTGGGGGGAAGGTCGGAAATGACCATTGTTGGCGCGCGTCCCGTCCTGCGAGATTCCCAGGCGCAACGGCCAGCCAGTGCGGCCTCCGACCGGCCAGCGACCGACCGGCCAGCGACCAGCCGGGCGGTCCTCGACCGGGACTGGCCGACGCCGGCGGAGCGCGCGGCCCGGGGAAAGGTGGCGCGGGCCAACGCGCCGCGCGGATCTCACGCGGAATACGAACCGGCGTCCAGACGGGCCGATCCGATCGACATGCTCGAGGGCCAGTCACACACGCGGCTACCCGATCTCGTTCCCCTGCGCTACCAGCGGATGCTGGAGTCGCCGTTCCGGTTCTACCGGGGCGCCGCCGCGATCATGGCGGCGGACCTCGCCGGAACGCCGACGTCGGGTATCGACGTCCAGCTCTGCGGCGACGCGCACCTGCTGAACTTCCGGCTGCTCGCCTCGCCCGAACGGCGCCTGGTGTTCGACATCAACGACTTCGACGAGACCCATCCCGGCCCCTGGGAGTGGGATCTCAAACGGCTCACCGCCAGCCTGGTCATCGCCGGGCGCGCCAACGGCTTCCGCCCGTCCGAGCGGCGCGCGATCGTGACCGCGGCGGTCGGGGCCTATCGCAGCTGGATGCACCGGTTGGCGGCGATGAACAATCTCGACGTCTGGTACACGCACATCGACGTCGCCGACCTGTCCACGCGATTCGCCGATGTGCTGGGGCGGCGGGCGTCCAGACAGTTGGCGAAGGCGACGGCGAACGCCCGCTCCCGGGACCAGCTGCGGGCGTTCGCCAAGCTGACCGAGGTGGTGGACGGCCAGCGGCGGTTCAACAGCGACCCGCCGCTGCTCATCCCGGTCGGCGAACTGCTCGCCGGGGCCGAACGCGACCAGCTGATCGCCTCGCTCGGTTTCATCATCGAGCGCTATGCCAGCACCCTGTCGGTCGATCGGCGTTCCCTGCTCGCCCAGTACCGGCTGGTCGACGTGGCGCGCAAGGTCGTCGGCGTCGGCAGCGTGGGCACCCGGTGCTGGGTCGCGCTGCTGCTCGGCCGCGACGGCGGCGACCCGCTGCTGTTGCAGCTCAAGGAGGCCCAGACGTCGGTTCTCGCCGACCATCTTCCCGCGAGTGCGTTCGACAACCAGGGCGAACGAGTCGTCGCGGGCCAACGACGTATGCAGGCGTCGAGCGATATCTTTCTCGGCTGGCAACGGGTGGACGGCTTCGACCATCAGCAGCGTGACTTCTACGTCCGCCAGTTGCAGGACTGGAAGGGCATCGCGGTGCCGGAGAACATGTTCCCCCGAGGAATGACACAGTTCGGACGGTTGTGCGCCGCGACCCTCGCCCGTGCTCATGCCCGCTCCGGCGACCGCATCGCGATCGCCGCCTACCTTGGCACCGGAAAGACATTCGACTACGCGATCGCACGGTTCGCCGAGGCCTACGCCGACCAGAACGAGGCCGACCACGCCGCACTGACCCAGGCGGTGCGAACCGGACGAGTCCGCACCGCTCCGTGAGGGATCTCAGCGCGTATCTCGCCGGGCGGTGCCGTCGGGTGGCCGTGATTTTGGTGGAATCGGGCTGGCGTGGTGTCAAGGTTGCCCCATTTCTGGGGTGTGGATTTGCTTCCGTTGCCAGAGGGGACGCATCCGCCGCGGCCTACCGCTGACCAGGGAGAATCACACCTGTGACGAGCGATATCGCCGACGTGGGCACCGTGATCACTGGCGTCGACGATCCGCCGGGGGGCCTCACGACCACGCCGCCGGGTGCCCCGCTGCGCGCCTCGGACCCGACGGCCATGGGTGACTGGCAGGTTCTGCGCCGCCTCGGCGAGGGCGGCATGGGCACGGTCTACCTGGGCGCATCACCCACCGGACGGCCGGTGGCCATCAAGGTCATCCATCCGGAGTACGCGGACGTCGCGGAGTTCCGCGAACGGTTTCGCCAGGAGATGACGCATGCCCGTCAGGTCGCCGGGTTCTGCACGGCCGAGGTGCTCGATGTCTGTCCGGACGCGGAGTTTCCCTATCTGGTCACCGAGTTCGTGCCTGGACCGACCCTCGCCGCCGCGGTGCGCGACGGCGGCCCGCTGGCACCCGCCGACCTGGAACGGCTCGCTATCGGCATGGCATCGGCGTTGACGGCGATTCACGCCGCCGGCATCGCCCATCACGATCTCACCCCCTCGAACATCCTGCTTCATCCCACCGGGCCGCGCGTGATCGATTTCGGTATCGCCCACGCCCTCGGCACGACCACGACACCGGACGAGGACACCGGGCTGATCGGCACCCCCGGATACGTGGCACCGGAACAGTTCCGCGGGGGCCGTATCGGAGCGGCGGCCGACGTGTTCGCCTGGGCCGCGGTCATGCTTTTCGCCGCGACCGGCCGGCGGCCCTTCGGGGAAGTCCCACCGGAGGGCCCGCCAGACGTGCTCGACGAGGTTCTGGCGGACATGCTGGCGGACGTACCGGGGCTGCCGCCCGCCCTGCTCGACCTGGTCCGCCGAGCGCTCCAGCCGAACCCGGACGACCGTCCCGGTGCCGGCGAGGTCCTGCTCGCCCTGCTCGGCGAGACCGACGGCGACTCCGACCCCGCCGTGGCCCGTGCGCTGGACGGCTGGCGTATCCCGACCGAACAGTCGGCGGCCGAGCAGCTGGCGGCCATCACCACCGAGGCACCCGGGTCCGACGACAGCGGCCTCGAGCTGATCGCCGTGCTGGCGGCCGAGCAGCTGGCGGCCGAGCAGCTGGCCGCCGAACAGCTGGCCGCCGAACAGCCGGTGGCGCGGCGGCCGGTGGCCGGGCAGCCGATGCTGGAGGAGCTGGCGGTCGCGGGTGCGGGGGCTGACCGGTCGCCGCGCCGGTCGGTGCGCCGGCGTGGACGTCGCAGTGGTCCCGGTCCGGCCCAGGCAGGTGGACGGGGGCGCCGGGCAGCGGTGCTGGTGGGGTCCGCGGCCCTGCTGGCCCTGGTCGCCACATCGGTCCCGGTCGCTCTAGGCGCCGATCGGCCGCGGTCATCGCCGTCGAGGTCGATCGATGCGCGGGCCGACGGGCCACCGTCCGTCCTGGTGCCCACGCAGCCCAGGCTCGGCGCGGGCGGCGCGACCTCCGAGCCCGGCAGCGGTCGCGGGTTCGTCCGTGACAGCCCGGCCACCGCGGAGATCAGCGCGCCGGTCGACACCGCGACGCCGGACCCGACGATGCCGGACACGGCGCCTGGTGAGGACGCCCGGACAGCACCGGCAGCGCCCGCATCGACCGCACCACCCGTACCGGCCCTGGCGACCGCCGTGAGGCCCACGGCTGCCGGGGCGAGAGCCGCGACCGTAGCTGCCGTGGCGACGTCGCCGGCCGGCGCGCCCACCATGGGAGCCGCCGGGACGGCGCGTACCGATCCGCGCTCGATCCGATCCCCGGCGACGCCGGATACCCGGGGGAGGTCGGCGTACCAGTCGGACCGCCTGAACCGGTTCCTCGAGGGCCGCCGAGGTGGGGCCGACCGGTACTCCCGCTACGAGGAGCAGATCCGGTCCCGGTCACGGCACCGTTGACCCGGTCGTCCCATGGGGGCGATGCGAGGGGAACGCACCGCGGTCGGCGCCGCCGCACCCTGCCCCATCAGCCACGTCGATCATGGCCTGCTTTCGCTGCGGCAAGATTGTTCGTGATGGTCCTGGTGATCGTGTGGTCGGGGCCGAGGATGGAGGCGCTCAGTGCCTGCCCGCGGCCGAGGTAGGAGATCGCTGGAGCCAGTTGACCGTGCTGGGCGAGATAGCTGCCGGTACGGTCGTTGAGCCAGAACGTTGCTTGTGCGACCTGGTTCTCCCCTGTTTCCGGATCGGCCAGGTTCAGGACGGCGCGGACGTGCGGTAGCAGCGACCGCCATCGTGGCCAGCTCCGCGGATTCTTCGTGTCGCCGGGCAATGTGGAGCGCAGCAGTCTGATCAGCGTGACCGCGGTGGCCGTTCGGTCTGTCGCGCTGACACCGGACTGGACGGCCGCGGAGATCAACCGGTGCACCGACAGGTCCGCTCCATCACGGCCATCACGGCGGGCCAACCCGAACCCGACCAGGGCGCCGACCGTCTCCGCATCCTCGACGTTGTCCAGAACGAGCAGCCAACGGCGCTGTTGCTGGCGCAGCGCTCCCGCGACCGAGGGCCACGCGGCCCCGTCGGGCAGGCCGAGCGCCACACCGAGCGCGGAGACGTAGCCGGGGATCAGGTCCGGGTCCTCGGCGGGAATCCACCACACCGCGTCGAATTCCGCCGCGTGCTGGTAGGCGTATTCGACGGCCAGCACGGTCTTGCCGACCCCACCGAGGCCCCGCACGCCGCACACGGCGGCCCGCCCGCTCGCGGCGAGCCGTCGAGCCATGTCGTCGAGCAGGTCGGACCGGCCGACGAAGTGGGGCAGTCGCGGCGGCATGTGCCACACCGTGGCCGTCCTGGCTCGCGTCGGCGTCGGCGTCGGCGTCGGGGTCGGGGTCGAGGCCGATGCCGGCGCCGTGGAATCGGGGGTGGGCGGCATTCTGGTGCGCCGCACCCGCGCGGGTAGCGGGACCGGCTGGGTCGGTTTGGCCCGGCCCGCTTCGGCTTCTTTCAGCCCGGCCAGCAGTGCGGGCCCCGCGTGGGTGGCGCCCTGCTCGGCGCGGTAGCGGCGGAGGTCGATCCAGGTGCGGGTGCCGAGCAGGGACAGGGCGGTCGGGGCGCAGTCCTCGATGAGCAGCGGAATGAGACGGCGATCCGCACCGTCCATATCCGCGGCCCAGACCGCCAGCCATTCCGCGCTCGCCCCCGCCGACTCCAGATACGCCGGGGTCACCACGGCCAGCAGCCGGCGGCCGCGACTGACCCCATCCCGGACCATCCGCGGCCAGTCCGTTCCCGGCACCGAATCCCACGCCTGGATGAGAACCCGGTAGCGCTCCTGTTCGAGGGTCCAGGCGACCCATTCCGCGACATCGAACTGTCGCTCGGAAGCGAAGGGATTCCGGATGTTCGGCGGGAGAGCCACCACCGGCCATGGCCGCGAACCGAAGAACATCCGGCCACTACCACCTACACTGATTATCTGTTATGTGGTGAAATGCGTGGCTTGGGCGGTCTTGTGGTGGCGGTGGGCGGTAGACTTTCGGGGATCAGCTGGTGCAGGGCCGGGCGGAGCGTCCGGCCGGGGCTGTGGCCGACGACCAGGAAGGCCGGGTTTCCCGCGTGGCCGGTTCGGGTGGCCGGGTGCGGTGGGGTAGTGACACCGCGCTGGTGGACGATGATGAGGCACGGCGGCGGCTGGTCGCGGCCGCCGGTCGGTGCCTGCTCGCGCGGGGGGCCGCCAGACTGACGGTCGACGAGGTGGCCCGAGAGGCCGCGGTGGTGCGGTCGACGGTCTATCGCTACTTCGGGTCGCGCGACGAGCTCATTCTCGCCGTCCTGCTGGAGCGGATCGATGCCGCGATGCGGCGGGTCACCGAGATGCTGGAACATCCGGACGACGCCAGCCGGTCGATCAGCGACCTGATCATGCATTTCAACGGTCTGGTGCCGGGCAACCCGTTCAACGAGGCATTGTTCTCCCCGGACAGCCGATGGCTCGTCACCTCGCTCGAGGTGCAGTCCGAGCTCGTCGTGGACACCTACCACCAGCACCTGCGCCCGCTGCTGACCCGGTGGCAGGCAACGGGTCAGCTGCGGGCCGATCTCGACCTGCGGGAGACGAGCCGGTGGCTGAACACGGTGGGGCTGCTGCTGCTCGCCCCACCGTGGACGCAGCGCTCGGACGCCGCCAAACGTGAGTTCGTCGAGCACTACGTGGTGCGTGCCCTGCTCGCCGTCAGCGCGGCCAGGCCTCCCAGCTGATCGGGGTGCGCAGGGGGCCGGCGAACAGCGGTCGAGCCTGCCCGGAGGCCCACCGCTGCTCGAGCAGCGGGGTCAGCCCCTTGAGCGTCTCGAGCGGGTCCTCGTCCAGGTAGATGACGGTGGCGTGCTGCGGGTCGCCGAGGTAGGCCTCGTGCAGTTCCGGGTACGCGCTCGAGCTGTACTGCCATGCGCCGGCCACACCGGGCACGCCGAGCACCGCGGGGATGTGCTCGGTGTGCAGCCAGTTCAGCCAGGGGGAGACGTCGTCCTGGGTCGGTTCCTCGATGATCAGGACGATCCCGCGGTGCGGTCGCATCGGGATCACTTCGGCGGACACCAGGGCGCTCGGTGCGGCATACCAGTGGGTCAGGGCGAGCGACCGCAGGCCCAGTGGCGTCCGCCGTTCGGGGAAACGGCCGGCCTCGGCGAGGCGCACACCGAGCTCGAGGAACTCCTCGTGGCTCCGCACGACAGGTTCGCCGATGAAGTAGTTGACCAGGTTGCCGATGCCGGCCAGGGGTCCCTCGCCGGCGATGCGCGCGGCCGGGTAGTCACCGTCCGCGATGTAGCGCAGCGCGTACACCAGGCCCGGCAGCTGGTACTGCTCGGGCATGTGGTCCAGCAGGTGCCACCGCAGGTAGTCGGTCTTGGGCGGCTCCAATCCGGTCAGGCTGAAGATCGTGTTGCGCACTCTGATCATCGTTGCACCTCCAGCGGCGCGGAGCCGCCTGACAGGGACACCCCTTCAGGGGCATCATGGGGGAGGATCGGACAGTAGGGCAAGGGTGTCCGATCTTTCCGGTCACTCTCGGTAGTAGGAGATGCATATGGTTGCTACAGATGATCTGGCCGCCCTCGAGGCCCGATTGCGGGCCGTCGAGGACGAGCTGGCGATCCGGCGGCTGATCCTTTCCTACGGTCCGGCGGCGGACGCGGGCCTGGCCACGCTGGCCGCGTCGGTGTGGCAGGAGGACGGCCTCTACGACTGGGACGCGAACGGCGCCCCGCATGTGGGGCAGGCCGGTGTCGAGGCCATGCTGCTCACCGAGCCGCACCAGACCCTGACCAAGGAAGGGGTCGGCCACATCGCCACCCCGCCGCTGATCGAGCTCGACGGTGACGAGGCGACCGCGCTCACCTACTCCCAGATCATCCGGCTGGACGCGGAGTCCGGCCGGTTCTACCTGTGGCGTCTGAGCGCCGTGCGCTGGGATCTGGTCCGCGAGGGCGGGTCCTGGGCGGTGAAGCGTCGGACGAACCGACTTCTGGACAACACCGCGGCCGGGCGTGAACTGTTCGGCGCGACGCTGAAGGAGCTGCGCGGGGTGGACGCCCGATGAGCGGGGGACGACTCGAGGGCAAGGTCGCGATCATCACCGGTGCGAGCACAGGGCTCGGTCCGGTGATGGCGAAGCTGTTCGTCGAGCAGGGGGCGAAGGTCCTGCTCAGCGCCCGGCGCGAGGAGCTGGTGCTGGAGGCGGCGGCGGCCTGCGGGCCGAACGCCATCGGCATCCGCACCGACGTGACCAAGGAGGACGAGGTCATCGCCATGGTCGCCCGGGCGGTGAAGGAGTTCGGCCAGGTCGACATCATGTGTAACAACGCGGCCGCACCCGGCAAGGACACCTTCATCTGGGAGCAGACCCTGGAGAACTGGAACTCCACCATCGCCATCGACGTCACCGCGGCGATGCTGTGCACCCGTGAGGTGCTGAAGCAGTCGATGCTGGAGCGCCGCTCCGGCGTCATCCTGAACTTCTCCTCCACGGCCAGTTACGCGGCGATGCCCCGCAAGTCGCACTATGTGATGGCGAAGACCGGGCTGCGCGCGCTCACCAAGTCCGTGGCGAACGAGGTCGGCGAGTACGGCATCCGGTGCAACTGCGTGGTGCCGGGCAGCATCGACACCGAGCTCTACCGCAACTGGGTCCGGCGCACCGCGGCCGAGCTCGGCATCTCCTACGAGGAGCGGCGCGCCCAGACCCTGGCGAACACCGCGCTGCGGGACATCTCCTCCACGCTGGACGTCGCCAACTTCGCCCTGTTCCTCGCCAGCGACGAGGCCCGCACGATCACCGGGCAGTCGATCCCGGTGGACGCCGGCGGCATCTACGTCGGATGAGCGGCGCGACGACACTGAAACTGTCCATCCCCACCCCGGTTGTCTCGATGCTGCCGGGAGCCAGCTCTCCCTGGGAGCAGACCGGCACGATCGAGGACGTGGCCCGGATAGCCCAGGCCGCGGACCGGTTGGGCTTCCACCACCTCACCTGTAGCGAGCACGTCGGCGTTCCCGCCGACGAGGCGGTGCGTCGCGGCGGGCGTTACTACGATCCGCTCGCGACGCTCGGCTACATCGCCGCGCGGACCACCCGGATCCGTCTGGCGACCATGGTGCTGGTCCTGGGCTACCACCATCCGCTGGAGATCGCGAAGCGGTACGGAACCCTCGACGTGGTCAGCGGCGGGCGGCTCATCCTCGGCCTGGGGGTCGGCACCCTCAAGGCCGAGTTCGACCTTCTCGACGTACCGTTCGAGGACCGCGGGTCCCGCGGCGACGACGCGCTGCGGGCACTGCGCGCCGCACTGTCGCAGCCGCTGCCCGCCTACGAGGGCGAGTACTACTCGTTCGGCGGGCTCCTCGTGGACCCCTGCGCGGTGCAGGACCAGGTGCCGCTGTGGATCGGTGGGCGTACCCGCCGTTCGCTGCGGCGCGCGCTCGCACTGGCTGACGCCTGGGCTCCCTTCGGGATCAGCCTGGCCCAGGCCAAGGAGTGGCTCGACCAGGAGGAGCTGCCCGCGGGCTTCGAGGTCGTGCTCGGGCCGAGCCAGGCCCTTGACCCGCTCAAGGAGCCCGACCGGGCCCTCGAGGAGCTCGCCACCCTGGCCGCGGCCGGCACGACGATCGCCTCGACCCGGGTCGTCCACGACTCCCCGGAGCACTTCATCGACCAGCTCGAGGCGCTCGCGGCCATTCACCCACCGGCGGCCTAGCCTGCGCCGACCGGCCCCACCCGTCTCACCGACAGGCGCACCCCCCACCGGGAGGTGCGCCTGTCGTCAGTGCGGGAAGGCGTCAGCCTGGGAAGGTGAGTTCCTGGGCGTTGCCGTACATGATGCGCTGCTGTTCGGCCGGGGTGAACCCGGCGACGTTGGCCAGGAAGTCCCGGGGGGCGGGGAATCCCTCGCCGTGCGGCCAGTCGGAACCAAAAAGAATGCGTTCGACGGGCAGATGCCGGGCGAGTTCGCGGACGTCCTCCTCGACGAACGGCGCGACCCAGCAGTGTTCGATGAACTGGTCGCGCGGGTTCGTGGCGAAACCACGGCCATGGCCCAGGTAGTCGAGGGCGAGCAGCAGCGACGGCACCCAGGAACAGCCACTCTCGATATAGGCGACCTTCAGCGTCGGGAACCGCTCGAACAGCCGGTGCGCGACGAGGACGTAGGCGAAGTCGTGGACGGTCCGGTGTTTCGTGAGCCCGGCGAAGGTCGAGAACTGGCCGAGATTGTCGGTGTCACCGGGCGCGATACCGCCCATGTGCGCCTCGCCCCACACCCGGTCCATCAGGTCGTTCACGGGCGTGTAGGTTTCATCGGAGCCGTCATGGCTGGCGACCACGATGCCGGCCTCGGCGGCGAGACCCCAGAAACGGTCGAACATCGGATCGGCCGGTGACCGGTTACCGTCCCGGGTGACCGCCGCACCATGGCGGATGTTCACCACCCGGGCACCCCGGTCGAGACACCACCGTAGTTCCCGCACGGTCTCGTCCGGATCGCACATGGTGATGAACGGGGCGCTGAAAATGCGGTTCTGGTAGGCGAAGCCCCACTGGTCGTCGATCCACCGGTTGAAGGCGCGGTAGCATTCCACCGCCGCCTCGATGTCGGTGTGCAGCAGCGGTTCGATCACCACACCCTGGGATGGGAAGACCCAGGTCGCCTCGACGCCCTGGGTGTCCATCACCTTCAGCCGGGCATCACGTTCGAACCAGTCCGGATGGTCCGCCGCCCGCTCGGTGAATCCGGCCTGGAAGACGTCCCGGCTGGTGCCGCCCTGGAAGAACTCCAGGAATGCCCCCGGCAGTGGCCGTGGGTGCACGTCGGCCGGCCCGGGAAGCCATTCGGTCTGCACACCGTCGACGACATACCGCGGTACTCCGTCGATTTCCTTGATCTGGACACCGCGGTCGGCGAACTTCGGGTCGCGGAAACGGGTGAAGGCGTCGCTCGTCTCCCAGTAGTGGTTGTCCGCGTCGAAAAGCCGTAAGCCGCCGGTGGCCGCATCGGTCACATCCGCCATGCCCGTCTCCCTGCTCCGTCAGTGCTGTCGATGCCGTCAGTGCTGTCGATGCCGCCAGTGCCGCCCACGCCGGCGATACCGCCGAGGCCGCCTGTGGTCGGGCTGGCGCCTGTGGTCGGGTTAGGCGGTGCCGTGCCGCAGGAGCTTGCCGGGGGTCTCGTCCGTGCAGACACCGTTGATGAAGGTGGTTTTGCCGTTCACGATGATGCGGTCGTAGCCGACGGCCTTCTGGACGAGGCGCCACTCGTCCGCCGGATAGTCGAACAGCCGCTCCTGGGGGAGGGCGTCGACGGTCTCGGGGTCGTAGACGATGATGTCCGCGGGCCGGCCCTCGCCGATGGAACCCCGGTCGCGCAGCCCGATGGCCATGGCCGGATAGGCCGACAGGCGCCAGTGCGCCTCCTCGAGGGACATGATCCTGTGTTCGCGGACCCAGTGGCCGATCAGCTCGGTGGCGAAGCGGGCGGTGGTGACGAACTTGGTGTGCGCGCCGCCGTCGCTGATCCCGGGCAGGGCCACCGAGCAGGAGGTCACCTCCCGGACCGCCTGGGTGTCCATGTCGATCATGGTGGTGCCGAAGCCGACGTTGAGGTCACCGGCGACGGCGATGTCGAGAAGGGCGTCGGCCAGGTGCTTGCCCTCACGGGCCGCGATCTCGCCGATGGTGTAGCCCTCGTACTTCGCCTTGAGCGCCAGGGCGTCCTTCGCGTCGCTGGTGATCCAGTTCACCGTGATCTCGGCGAGCGGGTAGCCGGCGGCGCCGAAACCGCCGCCCAGCTCGTCGATCGCCGCCCGCAGCGCCGGGCGACGCTCCGGGTCGGCGAACTTGGCGATCTTCTCCTCGAGGGTGCCGAGGCCGGCCTCCTTCCAGGCCGGGAAGATGTCCATGAGGTTGTAGTTCTCCAGGACGATCTCGGACTGGAAGCGCACGATCTGCGCCGACGCGAAGACCCGAAGACCCTCGGAGCCGTTCAGCTCCTCCAGCCGGTCGATGGTCTCCAGGTGGGGGAACTGCGACTCGCCGTGCTGGTTGACCGATCCGGTGGGCGCCAGGGCGTTCCAGATGATCGGGCGACCGCTCTCCCGGGCGATCAGCGCCGCCGTCTCGAGCTGGCCGGTGATCTGGGTGGTACCGCGGCCGACCCGGCGCAGGGCCCGCGCGAACGCGGTGATCTCCCGCTCGGTCATCAGGTCGGTGACCATCGGCGTGCCGTCATGATCGAGCTGGACGTTGAACAGGTCACCGGAGATCTGCGAGCTCCAGCCGGCGGCGCCGGCCTCCATCCCCTCGATGACGAGCTCGCACATCCGCTCGAGCTCCTCGTCGGACGCCCGGTCCTTCTTGGCCTTGTCGACCCCGACCACGTAGGCGTAGAGGGGGGCCAGCGGCACGAGTGACATGACGTTGACGCCCTTGGGCGTGCGCTCGACGCTGTCGAGGAACTCCGGGTAGGTCTCCCAGTCCCAGGGCATCCCGGCCCGCATCGTCCTGATCGGCACGGCCTCGTTGCGGGACAGGCTCAGCATCGCGCGGTCCTGGTCCTGTGGCCGGCACGGCGCGAACCCGAACCCGCAGTTGCCGACCAGCACAGTGGTGACGCCGTGCCAACCCGACATCGTGCACCACGGATCCCAGAAGAGCTGGCTGTCGTAGTGGGTGTGGATGTCGACGAACCCAGGGGCGACGATCTTGCCGGTGGCATCCACCACCTCGTCGCCGTCGGCGGCATCGACCGGGCCGATCTGGACGATCTTACCGTCCCTGATCGCCACGTCGGCCTTGTAGCGAGGCGTCCGGAGCCCGTCGATGACGGTGCCCCCCTTGATCACGATGTCGTATAAAGCCATCGGCTCCGCTTCCTCCCACCGCATGCCCACCCGTGTGACACTTATGTCACACCTAAGTGCCACCATAATTTCTTGCTGGTCGCTTGGCAAGTATGTTTCGCGTGGTCGGGAAAGTACTCTGCTGCCATGAATTCCGCCGCCGCTCCCCGTCGCCGGACCCAGCTCGAACGGCGCGCCGAGTCCGAGGAGGCCCTGCTCGACGCGGCTGCCGACCTGGTGGCCGAACGGGGGGTCGATGGCGCCTCCCTGGCGCGCATCGGGAGCCGCGCCGGAGCAAGCCGGGGCCTGCCGACCCATCACTTCGGTTCCAAGGACGCCCTGGTAGCCCGGCTGGCGCAACGGGCCCAGGACCGCATCGACGAGCAGAACCGCGCCAACGCGGCCCGGGACGGGCTTCATACCGGCAACTCCCGCGGCCTCGACCTGCTGCTTCTGTCGGTCACCACCTACCTGAAGCGGTTCGAGAATCCCGACAGCGATGACCGGGCTCTGATCGTCATGTGGGGAGCCACGTTCCCGGTGGAGGCCTCGGTGGCGGGGATGGTCGACGCCGAACGGCGCAGCCGTGACGGCTGGACCGAACTGATCGAGAGCGGGCAGCGGGACGCCTCGATCCGGACCGACATCGACGCGCGGACCAGTGCCGTACTGCTGCAGGGGCTCATCCGTGGCCTTGCGGCGAACCTGATGGCCGATCCGCACCTGGTCGCGCAGGGTCATGCTCGACGAGCCTGCGCGACCTGGATCGCCTCCGCCCTCGCCGCCCCTGCGGATCGCTGCACGTGTCCGACGGGCGGCGAGGACCGCGGCCGGGCCTTGGCCACCGAAGGCGACCCGGTGTCAGCGCCTGCTCGTCGGCGCGACACCCGAGCCCGGGCCGACCAGGGCTGATCGACCGTGGCTCGCCGCGGAGCCAGCGATCACCGGTCGATGGTGCGGCGGTACTCCTCGACGATGGGAGTGAGCTCGGCGGGCGTGGAACCGTGCATGATCACGCCGTCGCAGCCCAGGTCGAACTGGTGGCGGACGGCGGCGACGCACTGGGCGGGACTGCCGGTCGCGGCGGCGGCGAGCCACTGCGGGGGGATCAGCTCGGCGGCGTGCTCGAGCTGCTCGGGGGTGCCGACGATGTCCAGACCGCGGGCCCTGGCGACCGGGTCGGCCAGGAACCGGTCGAGGACGGCCTCGTCCCAGCCGTTGGTCCGCACCAACAGCCGGCCGTAGCCCTGGAGATAGGTACCGAGGCGGCCGACGGACTTCATGAGGCGCCGCTGCTCGGGGATGTGATCGCCGATCGTGGCGAAGCACGCCCACACCTTGACCGCGTCGGGGTCGCGGCCGGCCTTCTCCGCGGCCCGCTTGACCGTCTCGACGCAGCGCACCGTCGTCTCGTCGGTGAAGTAGGTGTGCAGCACGACCTGATCGAAACAGCGACCGGCGAGCTCGAGGGTGTTCTGACCGAACGCGACGATACCCATCGGCAGGTACTCGTCCAGGGTCGGATCAATGCTCAGGACGGGCCAGGAACCGGCCGGCCCGTTGTGGTCGCGCACGGTCTCGCCGCGAAAGAGACGGCGGATGATCCCGACGAAGTCCTCGAGCTCGGCGGTGGTGATACGGGGGATGCCATGGGCGTCCTGGACCTTGGGGATACCCCGGCCGAGACCGAGCACGAAACGTCCGCCGGTGAGGCTCTGCATGGTGCGGGCGAAACCGGCGGTCACCATCGGGTGGCGGGTGTTGTGGTTCGTGGCGCCGGTGGCGATGGTGATCCGTTCGGTGACCGCGCCGGCCGCGCCGGAGAGGGTCACCGCCTCCTTCTTGTTGTAACGCTCGGAGATGAAGGCGACCTCGAGGCCGAGCGCCTCGGCCTCGGCCGCCTCGGTGATGATCTCGCGGGCGGACGCGGGCTGGCCGCCCAGCAGATAGCACCCAAGGCCGTCCAGCGTCGTCGGCTGGACGGCTGACGTCTCGCTGGTCGGCGTCTCGTTGGTCATCGGCCTGCCTCTCTGCGTGAACCACGTTTCCGTGTGCTGGACGTCAGGATTTCCCCGCGCCGTCCGTCCAGCAAGGGTTACCGGTCGGACCAGGACCGCCCTCAGCCGCCGCGGGGGGCGTCCAGCAGGCGTTCGAGATCGGGCAGGGAGGGGTGCAGGCGCTCGATGTCCGCCTCGGCGGTGCCGCGGATGATGCGGAACGCCCGGGTCGTGGTCACGGCCATGAACGTCGCCGCGTAGATCTCCCAGTACCGGGCGTCACCCATGCAGGGCCCACGGGTCTCGTCGGCGTCGGCCGGGGCGTTGTCCCGCAGCCATCCCAGGGCGCGTTCCTGCACCTTCGCGACGCCGGGGGACATCGTGTCGTGCAGGCTCGCGGCCCAGAACTCGAGCATCGCGCCGTGGCTCCCACCGCGCGGCGCCGGACCGAACGTGGCGGCGGGCAGGCGGTGCAGATCGGCGAGGATGTCGACGAAGGCGTTCCAGACGGTCGCCCGCAGCTCGGGGGTCGCCTGGGCGAACCAGCCACGCTGGGCGTAGCCGGTCGAGGGCTCATCGGGCAGGCCGGTGCCGCGGACGAGTTCCATCGCGAACCACGGGTCGCCGATCACGGTGCCGGTGGGGTCCGCGGCCAGCAGTCGGGGCACGGGCACCGTCGTGGCGGCCAGGCCCGCCAGGACGCGGGTCTCGATCTCGGGCGCGGCCTGGAACACGATGCTCGGCGTCGCCTGAACCTTGATGACCAGATCGGTGGGTCGAGCGTCCAGCAGCCAGGTCGTGTTCGCGTGGCCTGGTCATGGCCGTATCCTCACCATCTTCGCCGCGGTCGACCATCGATCTGGACGCCGGCCACCGGATCGGAGCGAACCGCCTTTTCCGGGGCGCCCGCGTCGGTGGCGGCGTACGCTGCGCTGCGCCGCGAGTGCCGGTCGGACGGCGCCGCCGCCATGCGTCGTCGTGGGGCATCCCGTCCCGCGGGGCCGCCGGGTCCTGTCGTCAGGAGGCTGTCATGCGCGCCGCTCGTCTGCACGGTGCTCGGGACATCCGGATCGAGGAGGTGCCCGAGCCGTCCCTACTGCCTGACGGCCTGCTGCTGCGGCCGCGTTTCACCGGACTGTGCGGCTCCGACCTGCATGTCTGGCACGCCGGTCCGTTCGGTGACCTTGGCCCGATGGTCCTCGGCCACGAGTTCTCCGCCGAGGTCGTGGCGGTCGGCGACCAGGTGACCGACGACCGGCTGCGGCCCGGCACCCTGGTCGCGGTCGAGCCGATGTGGACCTGCGGGCAGTGCGGACCCTGCCGGCGCGGCGCCTACAACCTGTGTCGCGACATCGTCTGGCACGGCCTCTCGGAGCACGACGGCGGCCTCGGTGAACTGACCGCCGTCCGCGCCTGCATGGCCCATCCGCTGCCGGACGGCGTCGATGCGCTGGCCGGC
Source organism: Frankia umida (assembly GCF_023242945.1). NCBI lineage: Bacteria > Bacillati > Actinomycetota > Actinomycetes > Frankiales > Frankiaceae > Frankia > Frankia umida. Next base: position 15,817 of record NZ_JALKFT010000042.1, on the reverse strand, counting down.
GCGCTGGTCGAGCCGCTCGCCGTCGCCCACCACGCGGTCGGACGGGGCGGCCTCGGCACCGGCGGGACCGCGGCCGTGCTCGGCGCCGGTCCGATCGGGATCGCGGTGGCCCTCAACCTGGTCGCCCGCGGCGTCGCCCTGATCGTCGTCTCCGAACCCTCCCTGGTCCGCCGGACCGCCCTGACCACCGCTCTCGCCGCCGTCGGCGTACACGAACCAGACGCAGCCCTCGCCCCCGCCGCCGCTCCTGGGACCGCCGCCGCGCTCGGGACCGGTGCTGGGACCGGTGCTGGCGCGGGGACGACGTTGCGGGTGGTCGATCCGGCGGCGGAGGATCTGCCGTCCGCCGTCGCTGGGCTGACCGAGGGTGACGGGGTGGAGGTCGTCTTCGACGCCGCCGGAGTGGAGCCGGCGTTCCAGGCTGGGCTGCGCATCGTCCGCCCAGGTGGACGGGTCGTGACCGTAGCCATCTACGCCCGTCCGGTCGCCTTCAGGCCGCTCGACGTGTTCTTCGGTGAGATCGACCTCGTCGCCTCCTGCGCCTACCAGGACGATTTTCCCAGCGTGATCGACCTGCTGCGCGCCGGTGCCTTCCCGACCGACGGCTGGGTCCACCCGGTCGCCTTCGACACCGTCGGCGCCGCCTTCGAAACCCTCGATCAGGCCCAGGCCGTCAAACTCCTGGTCGACCTGACCTGACCGCGCCAACGCCTCGGGGATGTGAGCCCAGGAGGTGGGGGCCAGGGGCGCGGGGACAGCAGTTCGGCCAGGTGGAGGGCGGGGCGGTCGCGCAGGTCGGCGATCTGGGTGCGACACGAGAAGCCGTCGGCGAGGACGACGGCGTCGGGGGCGGCGTCCAGCGCCGGGAGCAGGTTCTGGCCGGCGACGGCGACCGAGACCTCGTAGTGGCCGATCTCGACGCCGAAGTTGCCGGCGAGACCGCAGCAGCCGGCGAGGGTGGTGACGGTGGCGCCGGTGCGGGTGAGCAGCGCCCTGTCCGCGGCCCAGCCGAGCACCGCGTGGTGGTGGCAGTGCGGTTGGGCCACGATGGTGGTGCCGGTCAGGTCGGGTGGGCTCCAGTCCGCGGTGGCGGTCAGCAGTTCGGCGAGGGTGCGGGTGGCGGCCGCGACCAGACGGGCGTCCTCGGCCTGGGGGGTGCCCTCGAGCAGCTCGACGGCGTCGGCGCGCAGCACCGCGGTGCAGGACGGCTCGATGCCGACGATCTGGACGCCGTCGCGCACCGCCGCCGCGAGTTCGGCCACGGTGCGGCCCAGGATGCGGCGGGCCGCGTCCAACTGGCCGGTGGTGATCCAGGTCAGCCCGCAGCAGGTGCCGGACGAGGGTAGCCGGGGCTCGTAACCGGCCGCGCGCAGCACGCGCACGGTCGCGGCGGCGGCGTCCGGTGAGAAGGACTCGGAGAAGGAGTCCACGAACAGCAGCACCGGCGTCGCCACGGAAACCGGTGCCGTGTCGCGAACCGGTGCCGTGTCGCGAGTCGGTGCCGTGTTGGCGGTGGGCTGGGCGGCCCACCAGCGGCGGAAGGGGACGGGTGCGAAGGGGGGGACGCTGCGGCGGCGGTCGACGCCGGCCAGGGTGAGGCCGGCCTTGCCGAGAACGGGGGTCCGCGCCGCCAGGTTCGCCAGCCGCGGTGCTCGTCCGGCCAGGCGGGCCCACCGGGGCAGCCAGCCCAGGCTGTAGTGGGAGCGTGGCCGCGGCCGGCGCCGGTAACGCTGGTGCAGGGCCTCGGACTTGTAGGTGGCCATGTCGACGCCGGTCGGGCAGTCGACGGCGCAGCCCTTGCAGGACAGGCACAGGTCCAGCACGTCGAGGACGGCGGGCGCCCGCCAGTCCAGGTCGCCGCGCACGACGTCCTGCAGGACCCGGGCCCGGCCGCGGGTGGAGTCCTTCTCCTCCCGGGTGGCCAGGTAGGACGGGCACATCACGCCGCCGGCCGCGCTGTTGTCGGCCCGGCAGCGGCCCACGCCGGTGCAGCGGTGCAGGGCCTGGGCGAGATCGCCGTCGTCGTGCGGGTAGGCGAAGGCGAGGTCCCTGCGGTAGGTGACCCCGCTCATCCGCACGGCCGCGTCGAAGGGATCGGGGTTGACGAGCACTCCGGGGTTGAGCCGGTTGTCGGGGTCGAAGGCGTGCTTGACCTCGCCGAACAGGGCGATGGCATCGGCGGAGTACATCTGGGCGAGCAGTTCGCCGCGGGCCCGGCCGTCGCCGTGTTCCCCGGAGATCGAACCGCCGAACTCCGTCACCAGGGCGGCGGCCGCGGTCAGGAACGTGCGCAGCACCGTCAGCCCGTCCGGACGGGCCAGGGGGAAGTCGAGCCGGACGTGCATGCAGCCGTCACCGAAATGGCCGTAGGGCGCCGATGTCATGCCGTGGTCGGCGACCAGTTCGTCGAAGCGGGCGAGGTAATCGCCGAGTCGGTCCGGCGGGACCGCGGCATCCTCGAGCCCGGGCCAGGCCGGTTGGCCCGAAGGCGCACGTCCGGCGAGGCCCGCGCCGTCCTCGCGGATGCGCCACAGCCGGGCCTGCTCCGCCGGGTCGGTGACGATCCGGGTCTCGGTGCCCAGGTCGGCCGCGGCCAGTTCGGACGCCCGGTCCAGCACGTCGGTGCGGTCGTCGCCGGCGATCTCCACGAACAGCCAGGCGCCGCCGCGGGGCAGCGGCGGAACCGCGGTGTCGCCGCGCCGCGCACGCAGGACGTCCACCAGCCGCTGGTCCATGCCCTCGCAGGCGGTCGGACCGAACGTCACCACCGTCGGCGCCGCGTGCCCGGCCGCGACGATGTCGGCGAAGCCCAGGGCGACCAGAACCCGATGGTCAGGGTCCTTCACCAACCGGACGGTGGCCTGGGTGAGGATGCCGAGGGTGCCTTCGGAGCCGATCAGCGCCTGCCCCAGGTCGAACCGTTCGGGCAGCAGATGCTGGACGGCATAGCCGGACAGCTGGCGGCCGAAGGTGTCGAACTCGGTGCGCGCCGCGCCGAGATGCCGCCCGGCGGCGGCCCGTAGCGCGTCCAGCAGTGGCTGCGGCCCGTCGACGAGGGGCACGCCGGCGCTGTCGTAGTCGGTGCGCAACGTCTCGCCCGAGGCCAGCAGGTAGCTCATCGCGACCACGTTGTCGCTGGTGCGGCCGTAGCCCAGCGCCCGGCTACCGCAGGCGTTGTTGCCGATCATCCCGCCGATGGTGCACCGTGAGTGACTGGACGGGTCGGGGCCGAACCGCAGCCCGCGGGGCAGCACCGCCTTCTGCAGGTCCGCGTGCACGAGCCCGGGCTGGACCACCGCGGTGCGCGCGTCGACGTCCACCTCGAGGACCTGGTTCAGATGCCGGCTGAAGTCCAGCACCATTCCCGGTCCGATCGCGTTGCCCGCGATGGACGTGCCACCGCCGCGTGCGGTGAAGGCGACGCCGTGCGCCCGGGCGACCTCGAGTGCCCCCGCCACCTCGTCGACGTGGCGGGGTCGCACCACGGCCCGCGGCGGGACGCGGTAGAGCGAGGCGTCGGTGGCGTACATCGCCAGCGTCGCGCGATCGTCGCGAACCTCCAGGCCCGCGGCCCGCAGCACCCGGCCAAGATCAGGAACTTCGACGGTCACGGTTCCGATCAGCCCAGGGAACGGACGCGGATGGTCTCGGGCATCGCGGCCAGCGAGTCGATCAGCGCCGACGGGTAGTCGACGGCGATGTCGGTCAGGGCGTAGCCGTACTCGCCGCGGGTGTCGAGCAGCTGGCCCTCGATGTTGACCTTGTGCTCGGCCAGCAGGCTGTTGATCTTCGCGAGCACGCCGGGGACGTTGCGATGCAGGTGGACGATCCGCCGCCCGCCGTGGCGCGGCGGCAGGGACAGGTGCGGCAGGTTGACGCTCATCGTCGTGTTGCCCTCGCGGGCGTAGTCACGCAGCTTGCTCGCGACGTAGTGGCCGATGTCCTGCTGGGCTTCCTCGGTCGACCCGCCGATGTGCGGGGTGAGGATGACGTTGGGCAGCCCGCGCAGCTCGGAGACGAACTCGTCGCCCCGCCCCGCCGGCTCCTGCGGGAAGACGTCGACCGCCGCGCCGGCCAGATGGCCGGACTCGATGTGCGTGCGCAGCGCGCGATGGTCCACCACGAAGCCGCGGGAGAGGTTGAGGAACAGGCTGCCCTGGCGCATCAGGGCGAACTGCTCGTCGCCGAACATGCCGAGGTTGCCCTGGCGGCCGTCGACGTGCAGGGTGACGACGTCCGCCGTGGCGAGCAGTTCGGGCAGGGTCGCGCAGCGCCGCGCGTTGCCCAGCGCCAGCTTGTCGGCGGTGTCGTAGAAGTAGACGGTCATCCCGAGGGCCTCGGCGAGCACGGACAGCTGCGCGCCGATGTTGCCGTAGCCGACGATCCCGAGGCTGCGGCCGCGGACCTCGTGGGCCGCCTCGGCCGACTTGTCCCACAGGCCGGCGTGCATGCCGGTGTTCTTCTCGGTCAGTCGCCGGGTCATCGCGATGATCTCGGCGACCGCGAGCTCCACGACGCTGCGGGTGTTGGAGAACGGCGCGTTGAACACCGCGATACCGCGATCACCGGCGGCGGCCAGGTCGACCTGGTTCGTGCCGATGCAGAACGCACCGACGGCCAGCAGATCGTGCGCCTCCTCGAAGACCGTCTCGGTGACCTCGGTCTTCGACCGGATACCCAGCAACTGGACGTCGGCCAGCGCCTCGATCAGCGCCTGCTCACCCAGGGCCCGGTCAAGCGTCTCAACCGTCGCCCCCGCGGAGCGCAGGATCGCCGCGGCGTCAGGATGAACACTCTCAAGCAGCAATGCACGCACAGCGGACGCCCTCAATGGCTGGCAACAGTACGCCCGTAGTCTACGGAACCCTCGACAGTCCGCCCGGGCCAGACCCAGGCAGATGTGGAACCGGTGGGCGCGGCCCGACGTCCTCCTCCTCGGGTGGGAGCCCCGGGGAGGAGGACGGACTCACCTGCGGACCGGGGGGCACTCGGGTCCCGGCGCCCCTGCGCCCCTCGTCACCAGCCCAGGGGCTCGCTGGCGAAGCCGCTGGTGGGGGTGACGCCGCTGCGCGCCGCGGGGAGCTGCCGCCAGGGGAGCAGTGGCAGGTTCACCACTGAACGGCCGGTGCTGTTGCGCACGATCTGGTAACTACCGCCGGCCAGACCGGCCTGCTGGGCCGCGGTGTAGGCACACGGCTGCGGCATGCCGAGGAACCCCCCGCAGTCGTTCCTGCTGGCCTGGGTGCTGACGACCAGACGCAGCGAGTGCAGTGGCGACACGCTCCAGACCGTCGGGTTGATCCTGATGTCGTAGCGGTTGGTCTTTCCGGGCTCGATCTTCGTGTCGGTCGTGTACGGATGGGCGGGCAGGATCAGCTGCCCGTTCTTGTCCTTCCACGACGCGTTCTCATCGAGCGTGCTCAGGCTGCCGATGAGCGATCCCGACGCGATCGTGGTGACACCGCCGAGCGGCGAGACGTCCTGCAACGTCGCGATCAGGTTGATGTCGCTGGTGCTCGACGACGCGTAGATGCTCGCGGCAACGGGTCCCGCCAGCGTCTGACCGAACGCGAACGGGGACGTGGTGTAGGTCAGCGTGCTGCCGGCCTGGTCGGGGGCGGACCATTTCACCGTGTCCGCGCCGGTCGCACCGGGCCCTTTCGGGGTGAGCCCGGAGTTCGCGTTCAGGTAGTACGGCGTGTACCTGCCCACCGCCGGGAAGCTGGCCGCGTTGATCCACCGGTTGCTGCCCTGCTCGTAGAGGTGCGCCGGCGTCTTCGTGGCGTCGATACCGGTCTTCTGGCCCTTCAGCCAGGTGTCGTACCACTCCAGCTCGATGCTCTTGTCGAGTCCGCTGCCGTGGCCTCCGTTGCCGATCACGATCTGATAGCGGCCCGTGGTCGACTGGCCCGGCAGCAGCGGCCCGCCTGCGGGCCGGCCGTTCGCGGCGTTCTGCAGCGCGGTCCAGAACCGCAGGGCACCGGGGTTCTCCGTGGCCTGCCAGCCGCTCCACAACAACGCCGGGATGCCGTTCCCCACGATCCGCGCGGCCATCGCGGCGTCGGTCGTGCGTTCCCGCCAGAAGGTGCCGTTGTAGGCCCGTGGGCCGCTGGCATTGATCTCGGCGACCGTCTGCTGACCGTAGGCGAGATTCTCCGCGCGGTGCCGGTCACCGCTCAGCCCGAGGTCCTGGCCGAACAGTGGGACCGTCGCGGAGGGGACGCCTCCGGAGAAGTAGATGTCGTAGCTGTTCGACGCACAGGCCGGGATGATCGTCTTGACCGGTGAATGCGGGCCCACAGCGGCGGCGGTGAACAGCTGGTTGATGCCGAGCTGGGAACAGCCGTACAGCCCGATGGCGCCGTTCGACCCGTCCAGGTGATGCGCCGCCCAGTCCACGACCTCGACGCCGTCCTTCGCGATTCGCGGACCGAACAGTGGGTTCACCAGCGGCCCGTTGTCCGGTGCCTGCGAGTCGAGTGTGCCACGGACGTCCACCGACACGAAGATGTAGCCCCGGCCCACGAAGAACGAATCGGGATCACCGCCGAACGCGTACGGATTCTGCTGGACGATGACGGGGAACGTGCCGGTCGCGCGTTGCCCGGTCACGAGATCCGCCGGGTAGCCGATGTCGGCCGGCAGGACGACCCCGTCGTCCATCGTCACCGGTACGTCCCTGACGACGGTCATGCCGTAGGTCGGCGGGGCCGGCTCCCAGGTTCCCCCGGGCCAGCTGGTGGCCGCCCGGGCCGGTGCGGCCAGACCGGTCAGCGCGATCAGGCTGGCGATCAGGGCCGTCACCAGGGCCGCGGCGATGGCGTTCAGCCGGCGGGATGCCCCCCGCAGGCTGCCCCGTGCGTCGCCGCGCCGCGTTGCCGTCCGGCCGTGCCGCGTCGCGGCCTGGCCGGGTCGTGCGCCGCCCGCGGCTGGGGGTAACTCGGCGTCGGCCGGTAATGCCGGTCCGGTCCTGCTCGTTCTGCGGGAATTCATCATCGCTCCTTCGTTTCGCTTCGCCGGGGAAATGGAGAATTTCGTTTGTCCTGACCGGAAGGGTTCCGAACGGGCAGCGGAGCCTTTTGCGCGGTGGGGGTTGTGGGCGCGAGAGGGTGCTGGATGCGGCTGGTTTCCACATTGAATGCCTGGTACCCCGGTATTATGGTGATTCTGGGGCCAGAAGTTAGTGCGGGTCGTCATTGGCTGTCAACCGGGGTGTACGGAACGGTCTGTTGACGGTGGCCCGTTCGGGCCGGTTTGACGGTCGGCCGGTCGGAAATGCGGATTTTCGGGAGTCGGCCTTCGGCGGGCCGCCGGCGGGTGATGACGCTGGTCGCCGGGCTCCCGGGGCAGCTGGGGACGGCCGGTGTCGACCAGGCGGCTCGGCCACTCAAAGGTGCCGGCGGGCCGGGCCAACCGGCAGGCGGCCGCGGTGGGGCGACGCGCGGCGCTCGCATTGACGTCCCGTCGACATCCCTGAAGTGCCGCCGGGGGTGAGAGGAGGGTCACCGTGGGCCGGTACGGCGCCGATCCGGCGGTGTCGCGGCGGGCCCTCTCCCGAATCGCCGGATATCATTGTTGCGGCCAGGATCGGTGCGGCCGAAGGGAATGCATGTGAGCGGCGAGGAAAACTGGCTTGTCTGCAAGGTCGGCTGCATAGAATGCGGAGTCATAGAAGATCCAGCCCTCGCGATCATCGGCATTTTCGGCGATGAGCAGCAGGCCGTGGAATCCGCCCGGTCAGAGGCGGAGACGATCGCGAAACGGTGGGGGATGACGAACTCCACGCAGCCGTACGCCGTCCGGGCGAACCACATGCCGGGCTCGCGGCTGGGCGCCGGGTGGATGTGGACCCCGGCGGATCACGAGCAGGTCTTCGCGGTGCGCATCCCGGCCTGACCCGACCGGCCGATGGGCCCGCGGGTGCTGTCGCGGGCGGGCGGCAACGCACCGCCGGTCATGGGCGTTGCAGGATCTGGAAGACCTCGACGGCTTCGTAGACGCGGGCATAGCTTCGGGTCGTCCGTTCCCGCAGCACGCCGAGACCGATCAGCTGGCCAATGGCATTGCGTGCCCCGGCGGTGGTCTTTCCCGTCGCCCGCGCGACGGAGGCCGCTGTCACGAAGGGGTTGCCGATCAGCTGCGCGGTGATGTCCCGAATCAGTGCTCCGCTCAGCCCGGCGGCGCGGATCCGATCCAGATAGGCGGCTTCCAGCGCCAGCAGATCCGTCACGGTCCGTACTGTCCGGCGGCAGGAATCGGCGAGGCCGTCCGCGAAGAAGCCGACCCAGCCGTCCCAGTCGCCGACGGCACTGACGGCCCGCAACCGGTCCTGACAGCTGTCGCGACGTTCAGGACCTCGCGCAGAGACGCGCTGCGCGCGCCTGGTTCGGTGAGGTCGGCGGCAAGCACGTCCTCCAGGGGAGCGAAGGTCCCTTCCAACGCCGAGGTGCTCTGCGCCTCGGCACGCAACGTGGGCTGGCGAAGCAGTGTCGGATCGGGAATCTGGCGACCGGCCTGGCCCAGCCGGCCCAGCTCGGTTCCCGCCGCGGCGACAGCGCGCCAGGTCGTCCCGGCCAGGTTCGGCTCCTCCTCGCCCAGCGGATACGGCTGGAAGGCGACGTGTTCGTACTCCCCGGTGCGTGCGTCGGTGCCGGCGATCTTCACCAGGGAGCCGGTGGGGCTCCTCTCGAAGATCGATCTGTCCACATGGAAAGTTTAGGGCCCAGAATTTTCCATCCGGGTGCCAGATGGAAGATCCCTTTTTCATCTGACTGGATGTGAACTCGATTCACAGGGTATGTTGGGCTGGATGTCGGGATGATCGGATCTGTCGTCCCGGGGTCGGAGGGCCGTCGCGAGCACGGGGGGTGTTCGCGTCCTGCCAGAATGGGCGGCCTGTCCGTAAGGGGGATGTGGATGCCGACGCCGACCACCGAACGCGAGGCGACACGGCGCGAGGCCGCGGAGCGCGACCTGCCGGGCATCGGCGCACTGGTCGAGGTGCGGGGGCAGAAGTGGGTGGTGGCCGGGGTCGACATCCCCCCACGGTCCGAGCCACCACGGTCCGAGCCCGCACGGTCCGAGCCCGCGGGACCGCGGATGCCGAGTTCGCTGGTCACGTTGCAGAGCGTCGAGGACGGCCGGTACGGGCACACGATCGAGGTGATCTGGGAGGTCGAGCCGGGGCGGCGGGTGCTGCCCAGCGGGTCGCTGCCGGAGGTGGTCGCGGGGCGGTTCGATCCACCGGGGCGGCTGGCCGCGTTCCTGGACGCACTGCGGTGGTCGGCGGTGACGTCCGCGGATGCCCGCAGGTTGCAGGCGCCGTTTCGCTCGGGGGTCGCGGTCGAGGACTACCAGCTCGAGCCGGTGGCCCGGGCGATCGCGGCGCCGCGGGTGAACCTGCTGCTCGCCGATGACGTGGGTCTGGGCAAGACGATCGAGGCGGGGCTGGTCGCCGAGGAGCTGCTGCTGCGCCACCGGGCCCGGCGGATCATGATTGTCTGCCCGGCGGGGCTGACGACGAAGTGGCGTGACGAGATGGCCGAGAAGTTCGGCCGCGAGTTCACCATCATCGACGCGGAGCGCTGCGCGGCGGTGCGCCGTTCGCATGGCAGCGCGGCGAACCCGTTCGAGGTGTTCGGCCTGACGATCGTCAGCCTGCCATGGCTGCGCGGCCCCAAGGCGCAGCGCCTGCTCGACGAGGTGCTTCCCGGCGACGGCCAGCCCACCTATCCGCGCACGTTCGACCTGCTTGTTCTGGACGAGGCGCATCACGTCGCCCCGGCCGCACCCAGGCAGGTGTATGCGGTCGACTCGCAGCAGACCAAGCTGATCCGTCGGCTCGCACCGCATTTCACCCACCGGCTGTTCCTGTCGGCGACCCCGCACAACGGCTATCTGGCGTCGTTCACCGCGCTGCTGGAGATTCTCGACGACCAGCGTTTCGCCCGTGGTGTCGCGCCGGACCGTCGGGCCGTGGAGGAGGTGGTCGTCCGTCGCCTCAAGGGCAGCATCGAGAACGCCGACGGCACCCCGCGGTTCCAGCCGCGAACCCCGGGTGACCTGCCGGTGGTCTATCCCGAGAGCGAGCGGGAGATCCATGCCCTGGTGAAGGAGTTCGCGGCGCTGCGGCGCGTCCGGCTGAACTCCGAACGTGGTCGTAAGGCAACCGACCTGGTGACGCTGCTGCTCAAGAAGCGGCTGTTCTCCTCCCCGGCCGCGTTCGCGCACACCGTCGCCGTCTACCGGGAGACGCTCGGTGCGCGCCGGGCCCGACCCGCCGGTGGGCCGCGCGCCGGCCAGGACGCGGACGACGTGCCGGAGTGGCTGGACGACTACTTCGACGACGTCGCCACCCTTGACGACGAGCAGCTCGCCGAGGCCGAGGACGACGCCCTGAACCGGGTCGGCCCGCTGGCACCGGACCCGACCGACGCCGAACTCGCCCTGCTCGACCGGATGCGGAGCTGGGCCGACGCCCAGGAAGCCCAGCCGGACGCGAAGGCCCGCGTCCTGCTCGAGTACCTGAACGCGGTCTGCCGCCCGGACGGGACGCACTGGACGGACGAACGGGTCGTCGTGTTCACCGAATACCGTGACACGCAGCTGTGGCTCGCCGGCCTGCTGCGCCAGGACGGACTCGCCGGCAACGAGAACGGCCGGCTTCGGCTCGGTCTGCTGCACGGCGGGCTGCCCGCCGACGAACGTGAGCAGCTGCGGCTGGCGTTCCAGGCCCATCCCAGCGAACACCCGGTGCGGATTCTGCTTGCCACCGACGCCGCCAGCGAAGGTATCGACCTGCAGAACCACTGCCACCGGCTGGTGAACTACGACATTCCGTTCAACCCGAACAAGCTCGAACAGCGCATCGGCCGGATCGACCGTTACGGGCAGCGTCACCGGCCGGAGATCCGGCATTTCGTCGGTTCCGGCTGGACGGGCGCGGTCGATTCCTATGAGGCCGATCTGGAGTTCCTGTCCCGGGTGGTGAAGAAGGTCGTGCGGATGGAGGCCGACCTCGGTTCGGTCAACGCGGTGCTCTCCGACCGGGTCCAGCGCCGGATGCTCGGCGAGCGCCTGGTCGACCCGTCCGAGCTCGACCTGCCCGCGCCGGTGGGCGCTGCCGGTGGAGGTGGGGGTGGTGCGGTCATGGCGACCGTGCCGGTCGCGGAGAACGTCCGTGACCAGGTGCGCCGGCTGCGCGCCACGCTGGACGAGACAGTTCACGATCTTGGGCTGACCCCGCGGGCGGTGCACCGGGTGGTGTCCACCGCGCTGGACCTCGCCCGCCAGCAGCCCCTCACCTCACACGTCGACGAGCGCGCCGACCTGCACGAGAGCCGCCACCCGGCCCAGCTCGGCCACCCGGGCCAGCCGGGCCACCCTGGAAAGCCTGGAAAGCCGGGCGAGCTGCTGCCGGGCGCGTGGGACGGTCCTGCGGACGAGGGGCTGTTCGACGTCCCGACGCTGACCGGGTCGTGGGCGCGGGCGTCCGCCGGGCTCACCGAGAAACTGCACCGGGACGACACCCCGCCCCGCCAGCGGCCCGTCACCTTCGACCCGGAGCTGGCCCGCGGCCGCGACGACGTGGTGCTCGCGCATCTGGGCCACCGGCTGGTGGAGATGTCCACCCGGCTGCTGCGCGGCGCGGTCTCCAACGCCGATGTCGGTCTGCACCGGGTGACAGTCGTGCGCAGCGAGGATCCGCGCTGCGAGGAGGTGCTCGTCGGCGCGTTCGCCCGGTTCGTCCTGGTCGGCGCCGACGGGCTGCGCCTGCACGAGGAGGTGCTGCAGGCCGGCGGCTGGCTGCCGGCCACCGGACGGTTCCGCCGGTTGGAGAACCTCACCGTGCTCGGTGAGATCGTCGGTGACGCGCTGGGTGCGGGCCGGGCCGTCCCGGCGGAGACCGCGGACCGTCTCGCCGAACGTTGGCCGGCGGCACGCGAAGGGGTGCTGTCCGCCCTGAACTGGCGGACCAGGACCCGCCGCGAGTCACTCGCTCGCATCCTGACGCAGCGCCAGTCCGCCGAGCAGGCCCGGATCGTCGGCATCCTCGACCAGTTCGCCGCCGGCCTGCGCGCCGCCCTCGCCGACCCCGACAACGACGAGGACGCCCTGTTCAGCGTCGCCGAGATCGCCCACAGCCGCGACGAGCTCGCCCAGTTCCGCCGGGACCGCTCGTCCTGGGAGGAACGCCTGACCCGGCTCGAACGGGAGAAGCAACGGGAGCTTGACGTGATCGCCAGCCGCTACCGTGACCCGCAGCAGCACCAGTTCCCGGTCGCGGTCGTCCTGGTCGTGCCCACCGGGGAGGCCGCACGATGACCCCGGCACCCACCTCGGGCGGAGCCCGTCGGCGCCCGCCTGTCCCGGACGGGGTGGCCCAGCACCGCGACTGGCTGAGCCTCATCGACATCACCGGCCCGTTCCTGAGCCTGCCGGTGCTGCGCCGGATCTGGCCGACCCTCGACCCGCTGGACAAGCCGGCCCGCGAACGCCTGCGCCGCGCCCACACCACCTGGTTGGACGACCCCGCCGCCGGCCAGCACACCTGGATTCGCCACGTCCTGACCGATCTTCTCGGCTGGGGCGACGCGCTGCTCTGGCCGTCCGATCCCGGTGCCGCCGACACGCTGGCACCGCTGGCGGTCGACGTCGACCAGCACGACACCCGGATCGTCGCCTCCTTCGCCCTCGTCGACCCCACAATCCCCCTGATCCACGAAGCCTCGGACGGCCCGACCACACTGGACGGTCCGATCACATCGGACGGCCCGACCATGTCGGGTGGTGCCCTGGCCGGGGCGTCCCGACCGACCCGGCCAGGGCGGGTGAAGCCGGAGTCGGTGCGGCTGCTGGGGCTGGTCGTGGCGCCGGGGCAGTCGCCGACGGGGCGGATCGCCGGCGAGGCGTGGTCGGCCACGCCGGTGGACCGCGCGGCGCTGGCCTGCCGTCAGCACGGGGTGGAACTGGCGCTGGTCACCAGCGGCCGGCAGTGGGCGCTGGTCTGGGCGCCGCGCGGCGGGGTGACGTCCACCGCGGTGTTCGACGCGATCTCCTGGCCGGAGACCGCGGAACGGGACGTGGTGCGCGCTTTCGTCTCGCTGCTGTGCCGGCGACGGTTCTTCGGCGTCCCGGATGACGAGACGCTGGTGCCGCTGCTCAAGGCGAGCCTCGGCAGCCAGGAGGAGATCACCGAGGCGCTCGGCGTGCAGGTCCGCCAGGCCGTCGAGCTGCTGGTGGCCGCGTTCGGCCGCTGGCATGTCGCCGACCGGGCCCGCGGCGGCCCCGGACTCCCGATGGCGGTCGCGGCCGGCGAACCCGGCCTGAGCGCCCACGATGTCTACCGCGGCGCGGTCGCGGTGATGATGCGGATCGTCTTCCTGCTCTACGCCGAGGAACGCGGCCTGCTGCCCGCCGACAACGAGCTCTACGCCGGCACCTATTCGGTGGGACGCCTGTGCGCCGACCTCGAAGGCCAGATCTCCGACGGCGCCACCGAGGACGACCTGGAACAGTCCAGTGCCGCCTGGCACCGGCTGCGGGCGCTGTTCACCGCCGTCCACACCGGCGTCGACCATCCGCGCCTGCGCATGCACGCCCACGGTGGTTCGCTGTTCGACCCCGACACGCACCCCTGGCTGCCACTCGGTGTCGACGACCGCACGGTGCTGCACATGCTGCGGGCCGTCCAGCACGTCCAGGTCGGCTCGGGCCGCTCCCGCGAACGGCGGACGCTGAGCTTCCGTTCCCTGGACGTCGAGCAGATCGGCTACGTCTACGAGGGCCTGCTGTCCTACGACGCGCGCTGCGCCGACGTCGACGAGATCATCGTCGGTCTGGTCGGCAAGGAGGGCCTTGAGGCCGAGACGACCCTCGCCGACCTCGAGGCGCTCGCCTTCCAACACCGTGGACGCCCCCTGCTCGCCGCCGCCATCACGGAGAAATGGGCGTCCAGCGGCATCGGCTCGGTGAGATCCGTCGAGAAGCGGCTCACCCCACTGGACGCCACCGAGCGGGAGGAGGCCCGCAAGGCCCTGCTCGCCGTCACCCGCGGCGACTACCCCACGGCCGAACGGCTGCTGCCGTACTACGGCCTGCTCCGCCGGGACCTGCGCGACCAGCCGGTCGTCGTCCTTGAGGGCGGCCTGTACGTCACCGAATCACCGCTGCGCCGCAACACCGGTACCCATTACACCCCGCGTTTCCTCGCCGAAGAGGTCGCCAACAACGCCCTCGAACCGCTCGTCTACGCCCCCGGCCCGCTCCAGACCGCCGACACCAGAACCTGGCAGCTGCGTTCCAGCACCGAGATCCTGGCGCTGAAGGTCGCCGACATCGCGATGGGCTCGGCCGCCTTCCTCGTCGCCGCCGCCCGCTACCTCGGCGCCCGCCTCGTCGAAGCGTGGACGCTCGAAGGCGACCCCCGAGCCCTCGGCCGATTCACCGAGGTCGAAACCGACGGCATCACGCAGGCCGGCCGCCTTCCCACCGGCCTGACCGGCCGTTCCCCGCTTGACCTGGCGTCGCTACGCCCGGCCGACACCGCCGCGGCCGATGCCGAGGAGGACGGCGCCATCATCGAGGCCCGCCGCCAGATCATCGAACACTGCCTGTACGGCGCGGATATCAACGAGATGGCCGTTGAGATGGCCAAACTGTCGCTGTGGCTGGTCTCCATGGACCCCCACCGCCCCTTCACCTTCCTCGACGACAAACTCGTCGCCGGCGACTCCCTGCTCGGCATCACCTCGGTGGACCAGCTCGAACACATGCACCTCGACCCGGCCAGGGGTCGCGAGATCCACAAGGATCTCTTCAAGTGGACGGCCGGCATCCGCGAACTCGTCCACTCCGTCGCGGACGAACGCCGCGCCCTGGTAGCACGGGACGGCTCCACCCTCGACGGCCTGGACGAAAAGGCGAAGCTCCTCGCCGACGCCCAGAACCGCACCACCCAGCTCCGCCACCACGCCGACGCACTGATCGGTGCCACCCTCACCCACGCCGGCCGCGGGGGGGGGGGGCCGCCGCCCGCCCCCGGCCCCCGCCCCCCCCACCGAACCCCCCCCCCCCCCCCCCGGCGGGGGCCCCCGCGGCCAGAACAACGCCTCGGTCGCCGCCGCCAAACTGATAGCCGACCTCACCGCCGGCACCACGACCGCCACCGACGCCACCAGACAGATCAAGCGCTGGTTGGCCACCGACCACGTCCCCGGCAGCTTCACCCGCACCCCCATCCACTGGCCCCTCGTCTTTCCCGAGGTCTTCGAAACCGGCGGATTCGACTCCATTATCGGAAATCCGCCCTTCCTGGGCGGAACAAAAATTACGGGAGCGCTCGGCGTAACGTATCGAGAGGCTATCATTGAATCCATTGCGCTCGATGTCCGATCGGGTGGACGGTGCGATCTGGTTGCCTATTTTCTTCTTCGGGCGCTTTCCCTCTTGTGCGAGAAGGGGCAGATCGGCCTTATCGCAACCAATACGCTCGTGCAGGGGGACACACGAGAGGTGGGGATCGAGCAGGTTCTTGCCGGCGGCTCGAAATTGAGGCGTGCAGTAAAGAGCAGGGCCTGGCCTTCAAGTTCGGTATCCTTGGAGTACTGCGGAGTCTGGATAACTCGGGAGCCGCAAGGGCATTCGGTCTCCTGTTGGCTAGACGAGCGTCCTGTTCCGGGAATTACTTCGGCACTGGAGCCTGTTTCTCGCGTTACGGGAAACCCAAATCGACTCAAGGAAAATCAAAATATCTGCTTCGAGGGGTCGAAAGTAACGGGCATGGGATTCGTTCTGGACGGAACTGTTGCAGAAGAGT
>NZ_JALKFT010000041.1:0-40293 GCF_023242945.1 Frankia umida | reverse complement strand
AATCCTCCCAGCTCAGGAGCACTTTCCTATTCCCGGCACCCCAACAGACGATCACCCCGGTGAAAGCCCGAGGCTAGTTTTCTGGACCAGATCCTTTGTCCGCTCGCCGATCCGCGGGCCGAGCGCCGCATCGCGTAGGTGTGGGACCCGGGGGGAGTTGTCGGTGTGAGCGTCCAGCGGGTGGATGTCGTGGTGCTCGGCGGCGGGGCCATGGGGTCGGCCGCCGCCTGGCAGCTGGCCCGCCGCGGGGTCGAGACGGTGCTGCTGGAACGGTTCGCCGCCGGGCACACCCGAGGCGCCTCACACGGGGCGTCCCGGATCTTCCGTCTCGTCTATCCTGACGTCGGCTACATCCGGCTCGCCACGGCGCCGAGGTGCGACACGAGACACCGGTGCGTGCCCTCACCGTGCGGGGCGACGACGCCGTCGAGATCCACACCCACGATGACGTGTACCTCGCCCGACGGGTCGTCGTCGCCGCCGGAGCCTGGACGACGACGCTGCTCGACGGCCTCGTGGCGCTGCCCACGCTGCGCGTCACCGAGGAGCAGCCCGCGTATTTCGCCCCGCTCATCCCCTCCGGAACCGACCGGGCGGACGGGGCGGACCCGTGGCCGAGTTTCGTGCATCTGTTCGGCGCGGGAACGCGGGAGTTCGATTCCTTCCACCGCGGCGTCTACGGGCTGCACACCCCGGGCCAGGGCGTCAAGGTCGGTTTCCACGGCTCCGGCCCGGTGGTCGACCCGGACCAGCGGGACTTCGCCGCGGAACCGACCCAGCTCGCCGCGTTGCGGGAGTACGTCCGCCAGTGGCTGCCCGGTGTGAACCCGGCCGTCTGCCATCCGATCAGCTGCACGTACACGACGACGCCGGACAGCCATTTCGTTCTGGACCGCCACGGCCCGGTGGTCGTGGCGGCGGGATTCTCCGGCCACGGTTTCAAGTTCGTCCCGGCCATCGGCGCCGTTCTCGCCGAACTGGCCCTCGACGGCACACGTCCCGATTCCCGATTCGCCGCCACCCGCTGATCCGGCGCGTGCGCGGGCCGCGTCCCACAGAAAGCGGTGCTCACGATGTCCGAGAACGATCCGCTGCATCTCGCCGTCGCCCTGGACGGAGCAGGCTGGCACCCGGCCGCCTGGCGGGCACCGTCGGCCCGGCCGACACAGTTGTTCACCCCGGGCTACTGGACCGACCTGGTGCGGGAGGCCGAGCGCGGTCTGCTCGACTTCGTGACCTTCGAGGATGCCCTGAACGTGCAGTCCACCCAGCTCGACGGCGCCCCGGACGGCCGCACCGACCTGGTGCGCGGCCGGCTCGACGCGGTGCTCATCGCCTCCCGGGTGGCCCCGCTGACCTCCCGGATCGGTCTGGTGCCGAGCGTGTCGACGCTGAGCACCGAACCGTTCCACATCTCCAAGGCCATCGCGACCCTGGACTTCGTCAGCGGCGGCCGGGCCGGCTGGCGGGTCCAGGCCAGCCGGCCCCGGGAGGCTCTGCACATCGGCCGCCGGGCGCCCGACCCGCCGCTGCACCCCGACACCTTCGGCACCCCCGAGATCCAGACCTACATCACCGAGACGTTCGACGAGGCGAGTGAGCACGTCGAGGTGGTCCGACGGCTCTGGGACAGCTGGGAGGACGACGCGGAGATCCGCGACGTCGCCACCGGCCGGTTCCTCGACCGCGACCGGCTGCACTACATCGACTTCGAGGGCCGGTGGTTCTCGGTCCGCGGGCCGTCGATCACCCCCCGGCCGCCGCAGGGCCAGCCGCTGGTCACCGTGCTCGGCCACATCTCGGCCCCCTACCGGCTCGGAGCCCGCCTCGGCGACGTCGTCTACGTGACCCCACGCGACATCGACCATGCCCGTGCCATCGTCGCCGAGATCCGCGCCGAGCAGGACAGCGCCGGACGGGGTGACCAGACCGTGCACATCTTCGCCGATCTGATCGTCGTGCTCGACGACGACGGCGACGCCGCCCGGCAGCGGCTGGGCCAGCTCGACAGCCTCGTCGAGCAGCCGCCCCGCTCCGATGCGATCACCATCGCCGGTTCTCCGGGTGAGCTGGCCGACCTGCTGCTCGACTGGCAGGCCGCGGGCATCACCGGCTACCGGCTGCGCCCCGCGGTGCTGCCCGTCGACCTCGAGGCGATCAGCCGCGGGCTCGCCCCCGAACTCGCCCGCCGCGGCCGGTTCCGCACCGCCTACACCGCCGACACCCTGCGCGGCCACCTCGGCCTGCCCCGACCCGCCAACCGCTACGCCACCACCAGGATCGAGGCCGCAGCCCGATGACGACTCCCCGCAAGCAGATCATCCTCGGCCACTATGTCGGCGGCGTGAACCATCACACCCTGTGGTCGCACCCGCGGGCCGGCAGTCAGATCGACTTCGCGTCGTTCCGGCACGCGGCGCAGACCGCCGAACGCGGGAAGTTCGACTTCTTCTTCCTCGCCGAGGGGCTGATCCTGCGCGAACGACTCGGCCAGATCTTCGACCAGGACGTCGTCGGCCGGCCGGACACGCTGCCGGTCCTCACCGCGATCGCCGCCGTGACCGAGCATCTCGGGCTGGTCGGCACCCTCAACGCCACCTTCAACGAGCCGTACGAACTGGCCCGCCAGCTCGCCTCGCTGGACCATCTCAGCGGTGGCCGGGCCGGCTGGAACGTGGTGACCTCCTTCGATGCCTTCACCGGGCAGAACTTCCGCCGCGGCGGTTTCCTGAACCGGGACGACCGGTATGTGCGGGCGCGGGAGTTCGTCACCCTGGCCCGGCAGCTGTGGGACTCCTGGCCCGCGGACGCGATCGCCGCGGACACCGCGCGGGGCCGTTTCCTGCGCGAGGCGGACGTCGGCGTGTTCGGCCACCACGGTCACCAGTTCGACGTCAGCGGGCACTTCAACGTCCCGCGCAGCCCGCAGGGACGTCCGGTGGTCCTGCAGGCCGGGGTCTCCGACCAGGGCCGGGACTTCGCCGCCGCCACCGCGGACGCGATCTTCTCCCCGTTCCACGAACTCGGGCCGGCACAGGAGTACTACCGCGACATCCAGGAGCGGGTCGTGCGCGCCGGCCGGCCGGCGGGCGCGGTGAAGCTGCTGCCCAGCGGGGCGTTCGTCCTCGGCGACACCGCCGCCGACGCGGCGGAGCGGGCCCGCGAGATCGCCCGTGCCCAGGTCAGCGGGCAGACCGCGCAGATCCTGCTGGAGACCGTGTGGAACCGGGACCTCTCCGGCTACGACCCGGACGGCCCGCTGCCCGACGTCGACCCGGACCCGACCGGCCCGCCGGTGATCCAGGGCCGCGCCCGACTCGCCCAGGACCCGTTCGAGACCGTGCGGCAGTGGCGGGCGCTGGCGGCGCAGCACCGGTACTCGCTGCGCGAGCTCGCGATCCGGGTGTTCGCGCACACCGAGTTCGTCGGCACCCCGACCGAGATCGCCGACCGGCTCGACCACTTCGTGCAGAACGACGGTTCCGACGGTTTCATCGTCGGCTCGCACCTCACCCCCGGCGGGATCGACGAGTTCGTCGACCGGGTCGTCCCCCTGCTGCAGGAACGCGGCTCGCTGCGCGCCGAGTACACCGGCGCGACGTTGCGCGACAATCTGGGCATCCCGCTGGCTCCGGTCGGCGCCGACCGCGAGACGGCGGGCGCCGTCGGCTGACGGCCCGTCCACCGGCGAGCCTCGAAGGTGGGCCCGACGCGGCGGCACCGGATCTCCATCCCGATCCCAGCCACTGATCACAGCAGGTTCCGTAGAGTTGCGATCAGTGGTCTGGGGCCGGGAGGTGACAAGTGGTAGCCCGTTCGTTCAACACGACGGGGCCGTGCGTGCCAAGCGATCACTACATGATCCCGGCATCGGCGCGACTCCCGGAGGTACCCGAACTCGTCCAGGAAAAGAAGTACTTCGTCGTACACGCCCCACGACAGACCGGTAAAACGACAGCGCTACGCGCGCTGGCCACCGAACTGACCGCGAGTGGTCGTTTCGCGGCGGTGGTCCTGTCGATGGAGGCCGGCCAGCCCTGGCCCGATGACATCGGTGCGGCCACTCGGGCGATTCTCACCGGCGCGCGTCGCACGGCGCGCACCAACCTACCGGCCGAGCTGCGTCCACCACCCTGGCCGGAAAGCTGGGAGGAGGGCCTGCTCTCGGATGCTTTCGCCGCCTGGAGCGAGTCCTGTCCGCGACCTCTCGTGCTTTTCCTTGATGAGATCGACGCGCTGAGTGGACGGACACTTCTCAGCGTGCTCCGTCAACTTCGAGACGGTTTCGCCGATCGCCCCATCGGATTTCCGGCCTCGGTCGCGCTCTGCGGGCTGCGTGACGTCCGCGACTACAAAATCGCCTCAGGTGGTAATCCCACCACGATGGCGTCCCAGAGCCCGTTCAACATCACCGTGGCGTCGCTGCGACTGGGTGACTTCACTCTCGACGAGGTCCGCGACCTCTACCGCCAGCACACCACTGACACCGGCCAGCGGCTCACTCCCCAGGCCGTCGAATACGCCTATGCGCTGACCATGGGCCAACCATGGCTGGTCAATGCTCTCGGCTATGAGATCACCAGCCGGATGAGAGTTCCCACGACGACATCGATCACCACCGACCACATCGACGAAGCCACCGAGCGGATCATCCTCACCCGCGCGACTCACGTGGACTCGCTCCTCGACAAGCTCCGCGACCCCCGGGTACGGCGGATCATTGAGCCGATCCTCGCCGGCACCGAGTTCAGGTTCGACCCGTTCTCCGATGACCTCGCCTACACCACCGACCTCGGCCTGGTCCGACGCACCACCGCAACCGTCGAAATCGCCAATCCGCTCTACCGCAACGTCATCACCCGGGTCCTCGCCGACGGCCTGTTCGACGGCGTCGTCGGCGCACCAGCACCGCACTCGTTCGCTCTGCCCGATGGCCGCCTCGACCTCGACAGGCTCCTGGCCCGCTTCACCGAATTCTGGCACCGCACCGAGGACGTTCTCACCGCCGACGAGCCCTACCGCGAAGTGACTCCCCATGTCACCCTGCTCGGATACCTCGACCGCGCCATCAACGGCAATGGTTTCGTCGACCGTGAATACGGCGTCGGCCGCGGCGCCATGGACCTCCTCATCCGCTGGCACCACGCAGGCCCCGACGGCAGGCCCACCGTCCAACGCGAGGCGCTGGAGCTCAAGACCCACCGCCCCGGCAGCACCGACCCCACCGAGGCCGGCATCCGCCAGCTCGACAGCTACCTGCTCCGCCTTGGCCTTCCCGCCGGCCATCTCGTGATCTTTGACCAGCGACCAGCCGAACGCAAACGCATCAACACCGAACTCGGCGCCCAGACCATCACCAGCCCCGCCGGACGAACCATCACAGTCGTACGCATATAGATAAACGTCCACGTAAGCGACACGCCGGACGGTGAAAGCCCGGGGGCAGGCGGGACGCGGCCGGTCAGGGCTGGTGTCCGGGTCTGGCGCCCGGGCGTACCAGACCCGATTCGTAGGCCACGATCGTCAGCTGCACGCGGTCGCGGACGTCGAGTTTCGTCAGCAGATGACTGACATGGGTCTTGGTGGTGGCCAGGCTGATGTGCAGGCTCTGGGCGATCTCCGCGTTCGACTGGCCCTGCGCGACCGCGACCAGTAACTCGCGCTCCCGGGCGGTCAGACGCGCGACCGGTTCCCGGTACCGGTCGGACAGGGTCGGCTGACCGGCGAAATAGGTGATCAGCCGGCGGGTGATGCGGGGTGCCAGCAGCGCCTCCCCGGTCGCGACGACCCGCACGGCGGCCAGCAGGTCGGTGGCGGTGACGTCCTTGAGCAGAAAGCCGCTCGCTCCGGCCCGCAGCGCGTCGTGCACATGACTGTCGAGGTCGAACGTCGTCAGGATGACCACGCGGGTGTTCGCGGTGGCCGGGTCGGCGACGATCCGGCGGGTGGCCGTCACCCCGTCGAGGTTCGGCATCCGGATGTCCATCAGCAGGACGTCCGGGCGGGTCCGGCGGGCCAGTGTGATGGCTTCCAACCCGTCCGCGGCCTGACCGGCGACCTCGATGTCCGGCGCGGAGTCGAGCAGTGCGACGAATCCGCTGCGGACCAGTTCCTGGTCCTCGGCGACCCCCACCGTGATCATTCGGCGCTCGGAGCGGGGATGCGGGCCCGTACCTGGAAGCCACCCGCCGGCCGGCCCGCGGCCACCAGGGTGCCCCCGAACAGCGCGGCACGTTCACGCATCCCGGTCAGGCCGTGACCCGGGTGGGGTGGGACGGTGGACGGGCCGGGCCCGTCGTCGGTCACCACCAGCTCGACGGCGTCCGGCTGGTAGGTGATGACGACGTCGGCGGTGGCGTCCGCGGCATGTCTGAGCACGTTGGTCAGCGCCTCCTGGATGATCCGGTAACCGCACGCCTCGGCCGCCGGGGACAGGCTTCGGGCTGTGCCCTCGGTGCGCAACCGGACGACCAGCCCGGTGGCGCGGACCCGTGCCACGAGCGGTTCGATGTCGGCCAGCGTGTGCGCCGGCGCGCTCGTGACCTCCGGGCCGTCCCGGGTGACCGCGTCGATCCCGGCGGCTGTTCCCGGCGTGCCATCCGGCGGGCCGCCGCCGTCGGGACCGTCGTCGCGCAGCACCGACAGCAGCTGGCGCAGCTCGTCGAGGGCCTCCCGGGCGCTGGTGCCGATGACCCCGAGGCAGCGCTGGGCGGCCCCCGGATCGGTGCTGGCCAGGTGTTCCCCGACGGTCGCCTGCACGGCGATGACGCTGACCGTGTGGGAGAGGATGTCGTGCAGTTCGCGGGCGATCCGAAGCCGCTCCTGCGAGACCACCAGGGCCGCCCGGCCGGCCTCGAAACCGGCCCGTTCCTCGGCGGCGGCGGCCCGGGCGACCAGACTCCCGCGCCGGCTGCGGACCAGCCGGCCGGCCACCCAGAACACCGTGAGCAGGCCGAAGGTCCAGCCCACGTTCGACCGGTCCAGTCCCGGTGGGCGGCTCGCCACGACGATGCCGAAGCCGCCGAGCGCGACCCCCAGACCGGGCAGCGCGACCGGCAGATCACGGCTGTCGGCCAGCGAGAGCAACAGCCCGCAGACCACGAACGGCAGTGCGTCGGTGATGTCGTAACGCAGCACCGTGGCGACAACCACGGCGGCGGTGCAGACCGTCAGGGCCGCGAGCGGTGCCACCCGCCGCCAGCCGACGGCCATCGTCGCCATGACCGTCAGCGCCACGGCCGCCGTGTCCGGCGCGGTGAACCCGGTCGCACGCCACGACACGTGCAGCACCGCCCAGACCACCAGTGGCGTCAGGACCAGGGCCACCGCCAGATCCGGCCACGGCGGACGCGGGCCGACCGGGGACGGCCGGGCAGTGATCGTCACGCGCACGGGGCGAGCGTATGCCGGCCGTTTCCCGGTCCGCATCGTTCCCAGGGATGACGCCGGGCCGGCCTCCGGTCAGTCTCGGGACGCCTTTCGCGACGACCGCCGCCCGATGTGCCGACCGGCCCGCCGCGCTGATCATGTGGTGACCGGCCGGACAGTGGCCGCATCGACCCGGAGGTCCCCATGCCCGCCACCGCGCTCCCGCCCGCCGCCATCCCCGTCGTCCGACCCGCACCCGACTCGCTCACCGTCGGGTCCGAGCCGGATACGCCCAGGCCGCGGGCGGCCACGTCCGCCCGCCGGACGGCGCTGCGCCAGGCGGCGGCCTACACGGTGCTGGCTCTGGGTGCCGAGACCGGCATCGGACTCGCCTTCCGGGGCAGTTCCAGCCCCGCCGCCCCGATGCTGTCGATCCTGGTACCGGTGCTCGCCGTCGTCGCGGTGACCCTGACCGTGACACCCCGCGGCCAGCGGCGGGCGAACTGGGCCGGCGTCGGCCTGCGACGGGCGGGAGCGCGCTGGTGGCCGGCCGCTATCCTCGTCCCGGCACTGATCATCACACTCCCCTACCTGGTCGCCTGGATGTTCGGGCTGGTCACCTTCCACGATCTTGGTCAGGCCGCGCCCGACCTGCTCTTCGGGGGTGTGGTGTTCTCCGTGGTCATCCTCGGCGAGGAGATCGGCTGGCGGGGATTCCTGCTGCCCCGCCTGCGCGAGGTGATCTCACCCCGGCGGGCCGCCGTCCTCACCGGCTTCCTCCACGGCCTGTTCCACATCCCTCTGATCACCCTGACCACCAGCTACGACTCGGTCGGCAGCCCATGGCTGGTCGCCCCGATCGTGGTGGCCACGATCACCGCCGCCGGCGTCTTCTACGCCTGGCTGTGGGAGCGCAGCGCGAGCGTCTGGCCGGTCGCGATCGCGCACAACGCCGTCAACACGGTCATCGACGCGGCCACCATGACCACGCTGACAACGTCACCGGTGGCGCTGAGCTACGTGGCCGGCGAGTCCGGTCTGGTCACCATGGCCGCGGTCCTGCTGGTGGCGGCGGTCCTGCTGAGGCGGTCGGCAGTCGCCAGGATGTCTCGGCGGACCAGGCCACTGCCGGCGCGGATGGCCGCCCAGTAGAAGGCGAACCTGATACGGGTGGCCCGGTCCGTCGAATATCCCCGGGTCTCCGTGCTCAGGATGGTGCCCGCCGGGCCGGAGTGAACGTGGAAGTCGGTGAGGTACTTGACCCAGCCAGCATCGTCGAAGGCGGTGAAATCCTCGATCGAGGAGACCTCGACGCGGCTCGAAGTACGCTGCCACGGACGTGCGATGGACGCACCGAGAGCGTAATGCGGCGCCTGGACGGCGACCAGGGTGATGGGCCCCTCCGTCAGCAGGGGCCGGGCTGTGGGCATCTCTCGTGAGCCGAGGTGCCGCAGGATGACCAGGGGCCTTGCGACCGCAAGATGATCCAGCGTCAGCCCGGTGAGGGCGTCCCAGACATGGCGAGGATCGGCGGGAAGTACCCGCGAATGCCGTTCGTGGAAGTGGTACACCGGCATCGTCGTCTCAAGAAGCGTGGGCACTCGCAGCTCCGTGGTCATCAGCAGGGATCCTCTGGTTGCCGGCCTGGTTGTGGGCCCTGCCGCGCAGGCCCGCGGTGGTCGGGAAGGCTCAGCGTGGAAAGAACCGACCGGAAGACCCGGTCAACGACATCACCTGCCACCGGGCTGTCGGTGACGAGGAACAGCTCGGCCCAGACCATTCCGAGCAGGTGCGCATGGACCTCAGGGGCCCCGATCGGCTGACCGGTCTGGAGCTCGCCGCGAGACCGGGCCCGGGAGAGGATGTCGGCGATCAGGTCGCGCTCAGCTCTGATGAACCGGGTCTGGAACCGGCGGCGGACCTCCGGGCTGGTCTGCAGCTCCGCGACGAGACCGGGCAGGGCGTTGCGCGCGACCGGCGTGTTCAGCAGGGCCACGACGTGCTCGACGAGGGCGTGCAGATCGGTGGCGAGGCCACCCTGGTCAAAACGCCGGGCGTCCAGCTCAGTCCCATGCACGACGGCGGCGAACACCAGCTCTGGCTTGGAGGACCAGCGCCGGTAGATCGCAGCGCGGCCAGCACCCGCCAGGCCACTGATCCGCGCGATCGAGACGTCGGCGTAGTCGGTGTCAGCCAGCAGCGTGCGCACCGCCTCGAGCAGCCGCACATCGACCACGGCCTCCCGCGGTCGACCCCGTGGCATCGCCATGCCTCCTTATATACGGAACCGCCGTTCCCGTAAACAACGAGCTGTGGGCTCAAACCTGGCCAGGCCAGGCTGACCGCTGTCCACCGCCGACCGATCTGGAACGGCGACGAGGGAACATCCATGGTCACCCTGGTAAGTCGGTCGTGCGGGTGACCGGCTTCCTGATGTCGGCCTGGGTCGGGCCGACGAGTGGGAGTTCCCGATGTTGACGGCGAAAGTCGGGGAGAAACACGAAGAGCAGCAGGGCGGTGGCTGTGCAGGCGAGGCCGCCGGAGACGACGGAGGTGGCGTCGCCGAGCACGGAGGCGACGGTGCCGGCCTCGAGGTCGCCGAGACGCGGTCCGCCGGTGACGACCGAGATCTGAAGGCCGGTGAGCCGGCCTCGCAAGGCGTCGGGAGTCGAGAGCTGAAGGATGGTGGATCGGATTCGACCCGTTCCCCGAAAACTTCTTCCACTACGCGGTCATCGAGGGAGCCCGACCGCCCCTGCGCCACCACCAGGCGTCCTTCCAGATCCTGCCCGGCGAGGACGGGCACAGCCGACCCCGCTGGATCACCGATGTCCTGCCGGCCAGCCTGGCAGGCCTGATCGAAGCCCGCACCGCGCACGGCATCAAGGAGATGAAGGAAGTCCTCGAACTACCGGCCACCGCCCTGGGCCGCTGATCGCCCCGTCCGACGCACGCTGATCAGCCGTCGCCGTCGACCGCTCATTTCGTGCAGACCGCCACCGGGCCGGGATAGTGTCGAATACACACCGTCGCGCCGACGGCCCTGGCGGCCGAGGCGGTGCCCGTCGTCCGGCCGAGGTGAGGAGCACACAGATGCTACGTGTTGGCGACAGCGCACCGGAATTCGAACTCCCGGACGAGACCAACACCCCGCGCCGACTTTCCACCCTCCTGGCGGCGGGTCCGGTCGTTCTGTTCTTCTACCCGGCGGCGATGACCAAGGGCTGCACCGCGGAGAGCTGTCACTTCCGGGACCTCGCGGCCGAGTTCGCCAAGGTCGGTGCGCAGCGGATCGGTATCAGCACCGACACCGTGGCCAAGCAGAAGGAGTTCTCCGACAAGCACTCCTTCGACTACCCGCTGCTGTCGGACGCCGACGGCACCGTGTCGCGGGCGTTCGGCGTGAAGCGGCCGATCGACCTGCTGCGGGTCAAGCGTGCCACCTTCGTGATCGGTACGGACCAGGTCATCATCGAGGCCATCGCCAGCGAACTGAACATGAACACACACGCCGACAAGGCACTGGCCGCCCTCGCCTGAGGCCAACCACGAACTGGGGGCACCGACGTGTCGCGCAGGACACGACGTGCCGCCCACGGCTCCGCCTCAACGTCGTTGTCCCTGCGCAGTGACCGCGCGCTGAGCGACCTGGTGGCGACCGCCTCGGCGATCCTCACCCGTCACGCGCCACTCGCCGCCCTGATATCGGACTTCCAGCGCACACTCCAGCACGAAAGCCGGGAGATCCCCTACCCACCCGAGGAGATCCGCCGGCTCGGTTGATCCACGGGGAACCGGCTGGCCCATGAGCCACGTCGCGGCCTTCGGCCTGGCCGTCGGCGAGCCGGACCCGACCGAGCGGGCCGACGTCAAGCCACGACTGCCGCGGGACGCGGTGCTGCACCGGGAACGCTATGATCTGGCCGCGGACGCCCACATCGAGACCTACGACCAGCGGCTGTCCGCCTACAACACACGTTTTGGCCTGGACGGCGCCTGGAGCGACCGGGTTCTCGCCCGGCTGGCGGGGCCCGGAGTCGATGGCAGGGCCGCGGCTTCCACCGCCTGCTTCGCCGCGGCGACGGCCAGCCAGGGGGACGACGCGATCCGCGGTGCGAGCCGCTCGACAAAACCGTCGAGCTCATCCGCCGGCAGGGTCCGGTTGACCAGCCCGTACCGCTGCGCAGTTTCGGCATCGACGAGATCCGAACCCAGGATGATCTCCAGGGCTCGGGAACGGCCGACCAGACGCGGCAGGTGCTGTGTGCCGTCACCACCGGCGGCGATCAGCGGCCCGTCGAGCAGGTCGAGCGGCGGATGGTCGATGGCAACGAACGCGACACCCGCCCGCAGCCTGACCGTGAGCGTCTCGTACTCCTCGCGCACCATCCACATCCACGGACCTGACCGCGAGTGGTCGCTATGCGGCGGTAGTGCTGTCGATGGAGGCCGGACGCTCCTGGCCCGACGACGTCGGCGCCGCGACCAGGGCGATCCTCAGCCTTGCCCGGGAAGCGGCGCAGGACTATCTGCCCCCTGACCTGCGACCGCAGGTTTGGCCGGACGCGTGGGACGAGGGCCTGTTCGCGGCTGCTCTCAGCACATGGGCCCGAGCCCTGCCCCCGTCCCCTGGTGTTGTTCCTCGACGAGATCGACGCGCTGTCCGGGCGAACGCTGCTCAGCGTCCTCGGCCAGGTGCGGGACGGCTACCGCAGGCGACCTTCCGGCTTCCCTTCGTCGATCGCCCTCTGCGGCCTACGCGACGTCCGCGACTACAAAATCGCCTCCGGCGGCGACCCCAGCAGACTCACCTCACCCAGCCCGTTCGCCATCAAGGTGACCTCCGTCCGGCTCGACGACTTCACCCTCGACGAGGTCCGCGCTCTCTAGGCTCAGCACACCGCCGACACCGGCCAGACATTCACCCCCCACGACGACAATCACCTCCGACCACGTCGACGAATCATCGAGCCTGTCCTCGCCGGCACCGAATTCAGGTTCGACCCGTTCTCCGACGACCTCGCCTACACCACCGACCTCGGCCTGGTCCGACGCACCGCCACCACCATCGAAATCGCGAACCCGCTCTACCGCAACGTCATCACCCGGGTTCTCGCCGACGGCATGTTCGACGGCATCACCGGCGCACCAGCACCACACTCGTTCGTCCTACCCGACGGCCGCCTCGACCTACCCGCGCTCCTCACCCGCTTCACCGAGTTCTGGCACCGCACCGAGGACCTCCTCACCGCCGACGAGCCCTACCGTGAAGTGACTCCCCATGTCACTCTGCTCGGATACCTCGACCGCGCCATCAACGGCAATGGTTTCGTCGACCGTGAATACGGTGTCGGCTGCGGCGCCATGGACCTCCTCATCCGCTGACACCACACCGGACCCGACGGAAAACCCACCGTCCAACGCGAGGCACTGGAGATCAAAACCCATCGCCCCGGCAGCACGGATCCCGCCCAGGCCGGCATTCGCCAGCTCGACAGCTACCTGCTCCGCCTCGGCCTCCCTACCGGCCACCTCGTGATCTTCGACCAGCGGCCCGCCGAACGCAAACGCATCAACACCGAACTCGGCACCCAGATCGCCACCAGCCCCACCGGACGAACCATCGCGGTGGTACGCATCCAGACTGCCCGGTACCCGTCAGTCCGTGGATCGGGCCGCCTGGTGGGCGGACCAGTCGACGCTCCAGGCGCGGACGGCATCCAGCACCGGTCTGAGGCGGTAGCCGATCTCGGTGAGGCCGTAGCGGACCTCGACCGGCCTGGCGACGGTCACCGTGCGCTCCACGACTTCGGCGTGCTCGAGCTCCTTGAGGCGCTGGGACAGCATCGCGTCGGTGATCCGCGGAATCCGTTCGCGCAGCTCACCGAACCGCAACGGGCCGGCCAGCAACTCCGAATCCTCTCCGATAAGGGATCAGCCGGCGCCCGACCACACCGGCACCGCCCCACCACACAGTCTTCACCTTCGAGCGCACTCCAGGTCAATCCCCCGCGGAACGCGCGAGGCGGAAGCCGACGTCGTCGACCTGGAAGTCCGGATGGCCACGGCGACGCACGGATGCCCGGCAGCTCCAGTGCTCGTCGAACCAGCCGCCGCCCCGCAGCACCCTGTACTCGCCGTAGACCTCGGTGTCATAGGTGTCCCAGCACCAGTCCCAGACGTTGCCCAGCATGTCGTACAGGCCCCACGCGTTCGGCGCCCTGCCCCCCACCTCGTGCGGGCACTCCCCCGAATTGCCGCGATACCAGGCGATCTCCTCGAGCGTGCCATATCTCGGGCCGGCTGTCCCGGCGCGGCAGGCCCGTTCCCACTCGGCCTCGGTGGGCAGCCGGTACCCATCGGCGGCGACGTCCCACTCGACCGCACCCTCGCCCACGCCGACCCGGTAGACGGGAGTCAGCCCTTCCTGACGCGACAGCGCGTTGCAGAACCGGACCGCGCTCCGCCAGGAAACGCTTTCCACCGGCAGCCGACCGCCCCGGGCCGCGCTCGGCCAGCCACCGGTAACCCGCGCATACAGCTCCTGCGTCACCGGAAACACGCCGAGGCGAAACGCCTCGACCTCGACCGACCACGTTCGCCGCGTCCGCCGATCCGACAGCGTCACCCACCCGGCCGGAATCGCAACCAGGAGGCTTTCCACATCCGGCTCCACAAAAAAATCCTATCGACGTCTGACACCGGTGACGCCACCGTGGACGGACAGCATCGCGAGTGTCTGCGGGCGGCTTCGCCATGAGCTGAACGAGTCAGACACGGCAGAAACTGCTCGCGCACATGTGCTGTGCAATGTGCTGCCCACCCCGGAGTCATCCTGGACCGCGAGATTGTGATCAGGACGGTTGTGTCTCGCGGGCGTAGCGGGCCGGCGTGACGCCGAAGGTGTCCCGGAACGCGGCGGTGAAGGCGCTCGGGTTGCTGTAGCCGCAGGCAGACGCGACGGCCGTGACCGGCATACCCCTGGCAAGCAGGGTAAGACCGTGGTGCAGCCGGAGCTGGGCCCGCCACTGGGGGAAGGTCATCCCGGTCTGGCGACGGAACAGGCGGCTCAGGGTACGTTCGCTTGCCCCGACGGCAGCGCCGAACTCGGCCAGGGTCCGCGGATCGGCGGGGTGCTCAGCCAGCGCCGCCGTGAGCGCGGCGAGGCGGTCATCACCTGGCTGGGGCAGGCAGAGCCGCAGCCGCGTCCATCGCGCGAGACCGCAGCTTCCTACCACGTCGACGACCTGGCGGCCCTCCATGTGCCGGCCCTGGTCTTCGCCGGCACCGACTGGCGCCACCCGCGCGCTCGCCGAGGCGGCCACGCGAGTGATGCCGGCGGCCACGATGGCGAGGGCCGAGATCGGACCGGGCATCCGGACCGCGGTGGAGCTGGCCGACGCGCTCATGCCCGATCTGCTGGACTTCCTTGCCGCTGTGGCGTCCAGCCCCGATGTGCGAACCGCCACCCCGCGACCGGCCGAGGCGGCAGGACGCCCGGCATGACCGCCGTCGACGGCCCGCAGGCGGCGGGGCTCCCAGCTCCGGCCACGATCGCCTCCGGACCTGGACGTCCGTCGGCCACGGCCGCTCCCTGGCGGCGGATGCGGATGTGGGCCACGGCCCACGCCGTGGACGATCTTTATCAGGGACTGGTGCCAGCGAGCGTCCCGTACTTCGTCCTCGAGCGGAACTACGGCTGTCTCGCCGCCTCCGGGCTGACGCTGGCCGCGACGCTGGGCAGTGCGCTGCCGCAGCCGGTGATCGGCCTGCTCGTCGACCGCCGCCAGGTCGGCCCGCTGGCCGCGGTCGGCATGATGATCGCCGGTCTTGGCATCGGACTCGCCGGGCTCGTGCCCGGGTACGCCCTGACCTGGTCGCTGGTGCTGCTTTCCGGGATCGGCGTGGCGATGTTCCATCCCGCGGCCGGGCGGGCGGCGCGGATCGACGCGGGCGACAGCACGACCGCAATGAGCATCTTCGCCGCCGGTGGCAGCGTCGGGTTCTTTCTGGCGCCCGTCCTGGCCACGCCGGCACTGGCCAGCCTGGGCCTGGCCGCCACGGCGCTGTTCATCCCGCCCGCTGCTCACCGCGGTCGAGATCGCGCGATCGGTGCTCTTCTTCGGCGGGGTCGCCGGCACACTGACCGGCGGACGGATCGCCGACCGCACCGGTGCCGTGCGTACGGTCCAGGCCGGCACCGCGCTGGCGATCCCGGCGCTGGTCGCACTGCGCGTCGCGCCCGGCCCGGGCACCGCGCTGCTGGCCGCCATGGCCACCGGAATGGCTATCAACATTCCGTTCTCGGTGCTTGTCAAGCTCGGCCAGGACTACCTGCCGACCCGACCGGGAACCGCCGCCGGTGTCACCCTGGGACTCGCCGTCAGCATCGGCGGTCTCGCGGCGCCGGGTCTGGGAGCAATCGCCGACACCTGGGGAATCGCCGCGGTGTTCTCGGTCCTGTGCCTCGTCCCGTTGCCGGGTCTGCTCCTGGCCGCGTTCCTACCCGAGATCCGGCCGACATCACCGCGGGACGCACGGCACCAGGGACGCTCCGCCTGAGAAGAGACGGGTGGTGCTCGACATCCGATCATTCGACGGAGAGGAACCGACTTGTGGCGTTTCGTGGCCACCTACTATGCTTTATCTCAGTGGCGGCCTGATCGAGACGAAGTGAGACGACGGACCGTGCGGGACAACTGGTGATCGTCGACCGGGAACGGGTGGCGGAGGCTCTGCCTGGCTATCTCCTGGGCGAGCAGCTTGGGTCAGGGGCGTTCGGGCTGGTACTCGCGGGCACGCACCGGCAGATGGGCCGACCGGTGGCCATCAAGGTGATGGCGGCCATGGGCACTGCGTCCCCCGCGGCTGGCTTCGCCGCCGAGGCGCGGATGCTGGCCAGGCTGGACCATCCGCATGTCGTGCGGGTCTATGACTATGTCGAGGACCGCGGCCTGTGCATGGTTGTGATGGAGCTGCTGGCCGGGGGCACCCTGACCAGGCAGCGGGCGGCGATGGACCCCGAGCAGGTCTGCGCAGTGGCGTTGGCGGTCGCTGCGGCCCTCGATCATGCACACCGCCACAAGGTGCTGCACCGCGACATCAAGGCCGACAACATCATGTTCGCCGGTGACGGCACGCTCAGGGTCACCGATTTCGGCATCGCCAAGCTGTTCGAGGGCTCGGGGACAACCACCACCGGCATCGCTGGCACGCCGGCGTACATGGCCCCGGAACAGATCGAGGGTGGCCAGCTGGGGCCGTGGACCGACCTGTACGCACTGGGAATCGTCCTGTACAGCCTGTTTACCGGACGGCTGCCGTTCGACCCGAAACTGCCGCTGCTTGTCCTGCTGAGCCAGCAGGTGACCGAGCCACCACCGCCGATGCCCGGGGTGGCCGCTCCGCTGGCCGAGGTGGTGTTGCGCATGCTGGCCAAGTCCCCCGCCGACCGTCCCCCGGATGCCGCCACGTTCGCACTCGAGCTGGCCTCCGCCGCCACCGCCGTGTTCGGTGTCGGGTGGACCGCACGTGGGCGGCTGCCGCTGCATCTCGACGAAGCGGTTCGTGCCGTCACCAACCGTCCACCCGGGTGGACGCGCTGGGACTTCTTCATCGCCCATGCAAGCGCCGACCAGCAGTGGGCGGACTGGATCGCCTGGGAGCTGGAGGCCGCCGGCTACCAGGTGCTGCTCCAGGCGCAGGAGGGCGCAGCCAGGTCACGCTGGACCGCCGACCTGCGTGACGGCATCCGGCACTGCGCCCAGGTGCTGGTCCTGCTGTCCGGCTCCGGTCCGGCGTCGGTGGTCGAGCAGATCGGGTGGGGCGCCACGCACGACGCGGAGGCGGAGACACATACCGGCAGGTTCGTGCCGGTGCGGGTCGAGGACTGCCCCCACTCGGATCCACCAGGCACGGCGCCGGTTCTCGATCTGTTCGGCTACTCCGCTGACACCGCGCGCAAGACACTTTTGGACTGGGCGGCTGTCGCCCTGGCCGGACGGGCGGAGTCCCCGGGTCCAGCAGCTCACGCATCTCTCCCACCGGTCAGGGCGATGACCGGCTCGGCGACCCTGGTGCCGCCCCGGCTGCCGGCCATGCTCGTCGCGCCGCCTTTCCCGGCGAGGCTCGGACCCCCGCCGCCGGAGCACGAGAAGAGCTCCTCGGTACCGACCGCATCGTCCGGCCCGCCGGCGTCGGCTCCGCCGGTATCCAGCCCGCCGGTATCCAGCCCGCCGGCGACGGACGAGCCGGCGGCGAACGAGCCGGCGGCGAACGAGCGGGCATCGGAGAGGTCCAGGCCGTCGGCCGAGGCTGTCCCGGATGGCGCAGAGCCGGCGGCAGGCGAACCCCGCGAAAAGCCGACCGCGGGTCGGCCCACCGGTCCGCGCGTCAGGAGCCTGCGACGGGGGCTGGAACGCAACACTGTGATCGTCGGCGTTGTCGTGCTCGTCCTGGCAGTCGCCGTCGGAGTACTTACGATGTCCGTCTACCCTCGGACGTCTCCTCGTCATCCCACGGCGCTGCCACCCGCCACGGTGCCGGCGCACTCGGCGTCCGTGGCCAGCCCGACCCGCTCGCCGTCGGTGCAGACGAATGGCTCGGCCTCGCCTTCCGCGGCGGTGACCACCCCGCCCAGCAGTTCCAGCGCGACCGCCGCCGGGAGCACCGCGCCGACGAACGCCGCCCCGAACGCCGTGACGCAGGCCGCCGTGCGCCCGACCGCGTTCTCGATCAGCGGCATCAACGGTGGTGACGACCGGACGCAGGTTCCGGGTTCCGAGGCGGACACCTCCTGGGTCGGCAACAACGCGACGTGTTCGGCATGGCTGGACAACAACGGCTCCGGCGCGCTTGCGGGGGTGCTCAACACCTCGCTGACCCAGTCCTGCGTGGCCGAACTGTTCCGCAGCGACGGAATGGCATATGCCTTCTCCGCGTCATGGGGGGCCAAGAAGACAAACTTCATCCCAGTCGCGGGGTACACGATGTGGATCTGTGTATGGCACGCGGACCAGCAGTCGACCACCGAGCAGTGCTCACCCCGCTTCGGTATGAACGGCAACGTCCCGGTCAGGAAGTGACCCCCTCGTAATCCCCGTCCACGTCCCGCGGGGATCACAACCGGATCAGCCCTGCGGCGGTGCGGGCCGATGGTTCGAGTGTTCGCCCCCGCGTCGCTTATGGCGTCCCCTGAGAACATCAGAGGTCGGAGAACCGCCCCTGGACCGACGAGCTCGGCGGGGCATCGGCGTCCGAGCCGAGCGGGGCGAGCAGTAACACCACGTCGGACGGGACGCTGAAGCCGATGGCGCTGCCCAGCGGGGACCGTTCGTCATAGTCGGCGACGAGCAGTTCCGGCAGATCCGGCGGGAGCAGGCCACGCTCCTGGAACTCCTGGGTGACCCGCCGTACCGGCCGGGTGAAACCACGCAGGCTCCGTTCCTCGGCGTAGCCTCCGATCCGGTAGACCTCCTCGCGGCTGATCGAGCCGTCCAGTTCCGCCGCTCGCCGGACGACCTCCGCCTGCACGGGCGCCTCGTCGGCGAGGCGGCGCATCACCGCCTGAATTCCGGCCGCCGTCCATCCGTTCTCCTCGAGCAGACGGCTCACCCGCTCGACGTCCTCGACCGAGGAGTCCGCCACGTTGACACTGAGCGCGTTCCTCGCGTGGTGAAGCAGGCCGTCCGGGCGAAGCATGAAAAGCCGCCTGCCGGTGGCCGCGTACATTTCCCGGAACAGCTCCAGCCGGGGGCCCCGGGGCCGGCCCTCGGCCCGGTGCCACCAGTCCTCCTTCAGATCGGCGGTGACGAAGACGACGTCGGTGCACCGCCGCTGTGCCTCCCCGACCGTCTGGCTCCAGACCAGGTAGTCACCGACCGCACCGTCGCCACCCTTGGCCTTGTCCATGTAGCCCGGGGGGATGCGCGCCTCCAGCCGCCTGCGGCCTTCGGCGACGCCTTTCGCATGCTCCTGCGTATCGGGCGGGCGGCCGACCCGGCCGTCGAGGATCCGCTCCAGCGCCGCGAGAACGGGATCCGTCGCGGTGTCGTGCAGATAGTCGTACGCGGAGCTGTCGTCGATGACGGAGATGTCCTCCGCCACCTCGTTGAAAGCCTCGTCCAGCAGGTCCTTCAGCCTCGTCGACTCCGACTCCTCCAGGGCGATCCGGTTCGCCCACGTCTGAAGCGCCTGCGATGCCTGGGAGCGTAGGTCGACGAGCCGTTTCCTGGTCTCCGCCGTACCCCGCGGGTCACCCAGCACCGCCTCCCGCGCACCCCAGAACTCCGCAGCCACCTGGGGCGGGATCCACAGGCGGTCACCGATCCTCGTGAGTACCTCCAGCAGGTCGCCACGGGCATCCGTCGTATAGCGATAAAGGTTGAGCAGCACGTTGGTGTCCGGGACCACCAGGCCCGTCACCAGCGCGTTCTTGTAGTCGGTGTCCGACGGCGTCCGGTGACCCTCATACCCGTCGAAAAGGCCGAGTCCGGGCGATGGGCCGGTGGTCACGAGCGCAGCTCGTTGCGCATCGCCTGCTGGCTCACCCGGACCCCGACGGTTCCGTCGACGATCTTGCGGACCAGTTCCTCCCGGCGGTCCTTCGACACCCCCCGGATACCGAGGCCACTGGCCAGCCGACGCAGCACGGCGACGGACCCCAGCCCCGCGACATACGTCGTCGCCTCTCCCCTGTCATGCAGGCCCGCAAGACGTTCGGACACCACAGCCGGGTCGGGCGCACCGGACGTCCCCCGTTTTCCCGCCGACTCGCCCGTCATCGGACCGGTCGTCGGGCTGGTCGGCGGCGACGCGTCCACCGGGGCCGTCGCTTCCGACGTCAGGGTGAGCGCTCGCCGACCGGTGACGAGATCGCTCAGTGCCTGCCCGTCGAGGGTGCGCACGAAGGCCGAAATCCGGTCGAGCGCGACGGCAAGGAGTCCTGGGACGTCGTCAGCCATGTGGTATCGCTCCGATCTTCCGCACGAACTCGGTCACCAACAGGCGGAGTTCCCGTTCGATGTCCGGGCCCAGTCGTTCCAACAGCACCGCGGGAACGCATCGCTGCGGCGCGAACGCGTAGTACGTCTGGCTTTCCCGGAGCATGGCGTCGAACGTGGTCACCCGGCCACGGGTCTGGTCGACGAAGTTCTGGAACGTCGGGATCAGCTACTCCCCCACCAGTGCTCCCCTCACCAGCGGCCGCACCGCACCACCATCGCCATCCGACACGGATGCCCGCAAGCGCCGTGTAGATGCGGAAGGTGAGATGCACCTTTCAGTGCACGCAGAAGGTGACAATATCACCACTCCAGGAGATGTCCGCCCTCCACTCTCCTACCGGTCGCACGGTGGGTGCACTTCGTCCGTCAAGATCAAAAATGGACGCATGACATCAACACCGTTGATTATCTTGCACATCCTGGTTTCCCCGCACGACACCACCACCGAACAGGAGATCGATATCGCTCCCAGCCAGCATGAAGTGGTTGTCGCCGACCCGTGGAGCCGACGTTCGCCGCCGCCTTCCCGGGCTTCACGAACACGGCCCACGTCAGGCTGCTCGCCACCGCACCCCGGGTCACCGGCCGGCCAGATGGCCCGCGGGCGACAGTGGCTCGCGCAGGCGCCCCATCGCGGGACCAGTCGCGATGCAGGCGGCCCCGTACTCCCCCGACTACCCGCCGGAGCCGGCCGGCTGGGGTGCGTTCTGGGAGTCGAGGACGCGGAGCAGGTCGAGCGGTGCCGCGGCCGGGCTCCCCGGCTCGGCCGTGTAGACGACGAGCCGCTGGTCCGCCTCGGGCAGATGCAGCACGTCGCAGTCGACCTCCACCAGCCCGACCGCGGGATGGGCGATCCGCTTACGCGCGCTGCGGCGCTGGGTGGCGCCGCGCTGCTGCCAGCGCCACTCGAAGTCCGGGCTGATCCGGCGCAGGTCGGCGATCAGGCTGCGGACACCCGCGTCCCCAGGGTAGCGGGCCGCAGCGACGCGCAGGTCAGCCACGATCTCGTCGGCCCAGACGTCTTCTTCCTCCGGGGTGCGGACCAACCGGCCGGGTGGGCCGGTAAACCGCCACCAGGCCACGTTCCGGTGCCCGGATGGCCAGGTCGTGAAGTCGCCGAGCAGGGCCACCGCGAGCGGATTCCAGGCGATGGTCCCGCCCTTCGCGTCGCACAGGATCGCCGGATCGGACAGCCGGTCGATCAGTCGCGGAACGCTGGGTCGGACGGTGCCGTCGATGCGGCCGGCCCGCGGCGGGTGGGCGCCCGCCAGGTCGAACAGATGGTCGCGCTCGTCCTCGTCAAGGCGCAGCGCCCGGCCGAGCGCGGTCAGCACCGACCCGGACGGATGCGGACCGCGGCCCTGCTCGAGCCGAACCAGGTAGTCGGGCGAGATGCCGGCGAGCAGCGCCACCTCCTCCCGCCGCAGCCCGGGGGTGCGTCGGCGTGGCCCCTGGGGCAGCCCGACCTCGTCCGGGGTGAGCCGGGCACGCCACGTCCTGAGCATGGCTGCGAGTTCGGCGCGGTCCATGGTTTCCAGCATGCACCCCACCCTCAGATCTCCCCGCGATCCGCTGCCTGGGATCGTCGGTCCCAGGCTGAACGGTCCCTGGCTGGGTTCCGCGTCCTGCCACACAGTGAACCCATGACCGACATCGTTTTGGTTACCGGGGCGAACAAGGGACTGGGCTACGAGACGGCACGCCGGCTCGGCGAGGCGGGCGCCACGGTCCTGCTGGGAACACGTGACCCGCGGAGTAAGTCCATGGTGTGGCCAGGGCTGCACCCCGCCACGACGGGAAGGTCATCCCGGCTGGCTACGGAGCAGGGCGGCTCGGGGTACGTTCGCTCGCCCCGACGGTCGCACCGAGCTCGGCCAGGCTCCGCCGGCCGGCCGGGTCACCGGTGCGGCGAGCGCAGCAGGACATCGGTCAGATTGCGGCCGTCGGTTTCGATGACGGATGCGCCTGCCTGCCACCATCTCCCACCGGCGCCCTCGCGTCAGATCCGGATTCCGGCCAGCCAGGGATCGATCGTCTGGACCGCGAGGGCGTGACGTCGCTCGGCCGGCAGAGCGAGGCTCTGCACGGTGACGCCGTCGATGAGTGCGAGCAACTGGGCGGCCAGGGAGCCTGCGTCCGGCCGCAGGGGCACCTGCGCAGCCCGTTCGAGGGCCTGTAGCTCGGCGGTCAACCAGGCGCGTAGCTCGTCGTCGAGAAGGGCGGATGCCGCCGCTATTCGGTCGTTGGTCGCGGCGGTCGCCGCGTACGCCAGCCAGACGCGGGCTCGGCTCTCGCGTTCACCGTCCAGCGGCAGCCAATACCAGATGAGCTGACGGAGCCGCGCCCAGGACGGCTCGCCGGTGTTGATTTCCCGTAGACCGGCCAGGAACTGGTCGCCGGCATGCGTGAAGGCCGCCTCGATCAGCTCGATTCTGGTACGGAAATAGTACTGCACCTGGGCCGGCGACACTCCCGCCGCGGCAGCCACTGATCGCACGCTCAGGCCGACGATGCCGTCGCGTGCCAGGACGGTGTGAGCGGCCTCGAGGATGTGCGCACCACGGGATGGGCCAGGAGTCATCTACAGGTCGTACTCCCGGTGCCGACTCGACGGCAGCACCAACGCCACTCCGGTAATCGCGATTTCGATCAGGCCGAGTACCGCGAGGACTACCCCGATCTTTGGAAGTGAAAGGACGGGCGTGTGGACACCACCGGCCAGCGACCACATCAGCAGACCGGCCAGGAGCATCACCAGGCCAATTCCGAGCGACATAAGATGATTACGCACACCGACCTCCGAACCACTTCGTCACGGGTTTTGTCACGCCCTCTTCCGACGCGACACCCTTGATCAGGATGGTTTAACCGGGATTTTTCAATACGACTGTACCATACAAGTGTATACGAATAGCTACCAGTGAGCCAGCGGACAGGGCGTCGTCGCCCTCGAAGCAAGGACGCGCGCCGGCGCCTCGGCGGCCCTGCCACCAGCTCCGAGCGGCCAGGCCGCCGGGTCCCGGCCGGCGCACCAGTCGACCCGGGACCCTGCCTGCTGCCCAGGCTCGCGGCCACCGTGGCCCAGCTCCCAGCTCGCCTCTCGATCGTTTTACCGGCATCTCCCCGACAGGACCGAGCCTCGACCAGCGAGCCACCGCGACCTACGAAGCCATCGGGATCACCGTGGTGCCGCTCTCCTGACCCTGACCCTGAGCCGCCATGACCACCTGCGCCCTGGCCTTCCGGTATCCAACAGGACAAGCGGGTGGGACTCTTCCGACACAACATCCCACCACGGTCGACGGCGCTACGATCCGCCTCCGCGGGATCCGACAAGATGTCGCCTCGTGACCACCGCCGTCGTCGAGGTGCCGGATTTCGCACGCACCTTCCAGCAGCCCTACGCAGTCGTCGATGTCGAGACCTCCGGCCTTGTCCCGCACCGGCACCGGGTGTTGTCGCTGGCAGTCGTCCACGTGGCGGCGGACGGCAGGGTGGAGGACCGCTGGTCCACGATGCTCGATCCCGGATGCGACCCGGGTCCGGTACACATTCACGGGCTGACCCGGGACAGATTGGCCGGTAGCCCGACATTCGAGGACGTCGTCGACACCCTGTCGCGGATGCTCGCGGGCCGGGTGTTTGTCGCGCACAACGCGGTTTTCGACTGGCGGATGCTGGCCGCCGAGGCAATACGCTGCGGCAGGCGACTTCCCGTGGAATGGCGCCTGTGCACCCA
Source organism: Frankia umida (assembly GCF_023242945.1). Lineage (NCBI taxonomy): Bacteria > Bacillati > Actinomycetota > Actinomycetes > Frankiales > Frankiaceae > Frankia > Frankia umida. Next base: position 16,182 of record NZ_JALKFT010000041.1, on the reverse strand, counting down.
CGTGCTCGCCAAACGCCTTGGTCTTGATCTGCCCAACCTGAGACTCGGTACGCTCGCCAGGCACTGGGGCATCACGCAGCGTCGGGCACATGACGCGGCCGACGACGCCGACGTGCTCGCGGCGCTACTCCCCCGCGCACTCGACCTCGCCGCCCGCCAGTACCTCGACCTGCCGCTGGCAGCCTGCGGCACCGAGCGCGACGACGCCGCGGCCGCGCCGAGCAGCTACCGCCACCATGACACCGGGAAGCGTCCGGGCAGGAACCGGCCGTACCCGAAGAAGCCGGGGTGCCCCTACCTCAATCCGGGCCGTCTCGCTCCGGACGCGCCCCTCGTCCAGGGCATGCGGGTGGCGTTCACCGGCGACACGGTCGTCCCCCGCGAGGAGCTGGAACGCCAGGCAACCGCGGCCGGTCTGCACGTCACCAGCTCGGTGAGCCGGCTCACCAGCCTGATCGTCAGCAACGACATCGCAGCAGGCTCGAGCAAGGCGCGAGCGGCGGTCACGCACGGGACGCCGGTGGTCGACGAACAGGACTTCACACGCCTGCTCGTCGACGTGCGGACCGGCCGGCTCAGGGACGGCGGCACCACCGCCGTCGAACGCACCGCGAACGCACCGACCGCGAACGGGCCGGTATCCGTGCCGGTTCAGGCGTCGGCCGACGAACCGGCACCCGAACCAGCCGCCGTCCTGGCGACCGGATCGTCCGCCGAGCAGGACGTGGCGGCACCGGCGGTGCCGGCCATGGTCCAGGCCCAGCTTCCTCCCCCGGCGCCTGCCTCCGCCCCTCTACCTGTACCTGCTGCGCACAGCCTCGTCGGACGTCGCATACTCGTTCTCGGCGGCCCACACGACGAGGCGGCGACGATGCGAGAGCGCATCGGTCTGCTGGGTGCGGTTCCCGCTGTCAATGTCACGGCGAGCCTCGCGCTCGCCGTCTGTCTGAACGGCGCGGGCCTGGACCGCCGGATGCCAAGAATCCGGATGCTGGGCGTGCCCGTCATCTCCGCCGACGAATTCGTCCACCAGCTCGACACCGGACAGCCGGGGCGAGCCGGCGATCTTCCGGCCAGTACCGCCTCCAGGCGGGCCGGGCTACGGCTTCCCCGAGGCGGGGTGGTGGACCTGCCGGTGGCCAGCGCCGGGGACCGCTGGTCGGTGTCGGCCACGTGGTCGTGGGACGCCGGCGAGGTCGACCTGGTCGCCTTCCTCGTCGGCGAGGACGAGCAGGTCGCCAGCGACGAGGACTTCGTCTTCTACAACCAGCCGAGTGCCGGCGAGGCTGTCAGGCTCATGGTCGAGGGGCCTGCCGAGCAGACGGTGGCCCTCGATCTCAGTGCGGTTCCGGGCGATGTGAGCCGCATCGTCATCGCGGCGACCCTCGACGGCGCCCGGACGTTCGGCGATGTCGGCCCGGTCGAGATGTCCGCGGTAGCTCCGGACGGCGACACCGTGCTGCGAGCCACCCTTGACGCAGCGACAACCGAACGCACCATGGTGCTCGCCGAGGTCTACCAGCGAAACCGGCGTTGGCGGTTCCGTGCGGTCGGGCAGGGCTACGACCACGACCTCGCCCGCCTCGCCGAATCATATGGCGTTGACGTGCAGGACAGCTGACCTGCGGCGATTGATGCACCGCGCCCGGCATGCCGCTTCCGGATCGATCCACCGGATGCCCTCCCACGCAGGCGCCAGCCGGCGGACCGGCGGGCACGGTGTCAGTATTCGGCCCGGGGGCTGTCGGCCCGGCTCTCCCGACGGCGTGGCGGGCAGCGACCAGCCCACGGATCAGGGGCGGCCACATGATGAACGGGCGTCCGAGCGCTGCCAGCCGGACGGCAGCCGGCCAGGCCCGCGGGGGCGGCGCGACCGAGGACGAGACGGCGGTGACCGGGCGAACGGAACACGCCACCCAACCCGCCCTGGCCCGCGTCCTGAGTGGGCGGATGCTGTTGTTTCTCGTCCTCGGTGACGTTCTCGGATCGGGAATCTACGCGCTCACCGGGCAGATCGCCGCCGACGTCGGCGGGATGATCTGGGCACCGTTCCTGATCGCCTTCGCCCTGGCCTTCCTCACCGGGACGTCCTACGCCGAGCTTGTCGGCAAGTATCCCCGGGCGGCCGGAGCGGCGCTCTACGCCAACGAGGCGTTCCGCCGTCCGTTTCTCACCTTCATGGTCGGCTTCACCGTGCTGTCCGCCGGCATCACCTCCACCGCCACGGCCGCACGGGCCATCGGGGGCAAATACCTCGCGGAGTTCATGACGGCCCCCACCGTCGTCGTCTCGGTCGTGTTCATCCTGCTGACGGCGGTCCTCAACGCCCGTGGGATCGAGGAGTCGGCCCGGGTGAACCTCGTGCTCACCGTGATCGAACTGGCCGGGCTGCTGCTGATCGTCGGGATCGGCGTGGACGCGCTGGCCACCGGCGCGGGCGAACCGGGACGGGCCTTCGAACTGCGTACCGAGGGGTCCGCCCCGCTCGCCCTGCTCGCGGGCACGACACTCGCGTTGTACGCGATGCTCGGCTTCGAGAACTCGGTGAACCTCGTCGAGGAGGCCCGCCGGCCACGCCGGGACCTGCCCCGGGCGCTGTTCGGCGGCCTGTTCATCGCCGGCACGGTCTACCTGTTCGTCGCGTTCACCTGCGCGATGCTGGTGGATCCCGGCATCCTCGCCGGCTCCGGTGCCCCGCTGCTGGAAGTGGTGAAGGCCTCCGACGTGCCGGTGCCGTCGAAGCTGTTCGCCGCGGTCGCGCTGGTCGCGGTCGCCAACACCGCCCTGATGAACATGGTGATGACCTCCCGTCTCGTCTACGGCATGGCCGTTCAGGGCTCGATCCCGGCCGTCTTCGCCCGGGTCCTGCCGGGCCGACGCACCCCGCTGACAGCGATCGGTTTCGTGACGGCCCTGGCGGTGGCGCTGGCCAGCACCGGCCAGCTGGCCGGCCTCGCCGACACCACCGTCGTACTCCTGTTGCTGGTCTTCTTCACCGTCAACGTCAGCGCGCTGGTGCTGCGACGTGAGCCCGCCCCGCCGGGCGCCTACCGTGCTCCCACCTGGGCCCCGGCGCTCGGCGCGCTGTCCTGCGCGGTGCTGGCCTCCCCGCTGGTCCACCGCGAGGGCACCGTCTACCTGCGCGCCCTCGGCCTGCTCGCCTTCGCCGCGGTCCTCTTCCGCGCCCAGAAGGTTGTCGGCGGCCGGTGCCGCGCGGGTGAGCTGTCTGGTGCCGCCGGACCGCCCCCGTCACAGCCGTGAGGATCTGATGGCCTGCCACAAATCACACAGAGGTGTCTGGCTGGATCTCCAACAGGGAGCGACGGACCGGGCCTTCGGCGCCGTACTTGGAGTCCATCGCGGTGGTGACGCCGACGGCACGCGGGTCGCGACCGCGGTCGAACGCGGCGAGGGACAACGGCCGGTGGCCGTCCCAGTCGAAGCCGACGACCCGGCGGGGCAGCCGGACCGGGACCTCCGCGCGACCGCCGGTGTTGCCGGCACCGATCTGGGCGAGGTCGTGTAATAGCTGCTGGTCGCTGAGAAACAGCGCGCCGCCGTCCATGACGTAGGCGGACCGCCGGTCGGCCTCGAAGTCGGCCGGAGCGGCGGCCGGCCAGTCCACGATCAGGCCGAGACGCCAGTGTTCATCGAGAGTAATCGTTTCCGGGCTGTCCCACAGCTGGTCGAACGCGGCGTTGACGTAGAAGCCGAGGCCACCGAGCACGCTGGTCTCGTAATGGCGGACATTGCTGCCGTCGCGGTTGTCGGAGTCGCCGAAGAACGAACAGATCGCCTTGTTCCCGGCCAGGTACAGCCGGGCCGGCGGAAGGGCGGAGAAGACCTTCAGTTCGAAGGTGTGCGCGGTGCTCACCGACAGCGTCTCCGACCAGTCGTGGAACGCGAGCAGAACGTCGAGAATCGCGGCCCGGGCGTCGTGACGACCACCCATGTCGGAGGTTCTCTGCCGGGCCGCGTCACTCGACGGGTCCAGGACGAGAATCTGCACCAGAACCCGGGCATCGATGGCCCGGCGCATCACGCCCAGGAACTCGCTCCGGTGCACCTGCTCCATCCCATACGGCCAGGCCCCCATGATCTTGATGCCGTCGGCGGTGTCGGGTAGGGGCCGCGGCGAGCGATCCGGCCCAGGACGGCGTCCGCGATAGTGTGGATGCATGGCGGCGTCACGCACCGCCACGGTTACCGTCCCGATCGTCGTCGAGCGTGCCGAGGATGGCGTCTGGTGCGTGGATGCCCAGCTACGTCCAGGTGTCGGCGCCCACGGCGAAGGCACGACCGAGCAGGAGGCGCTGGGCGACCTGCGTGAGGCGCTCATCGGCCTGATCGAGGAGTTCGGAGTTCCCCGGGAGTTGTCCGTCACTGTGGCAGCCTGATGCCTTCGGTTCCATCCGCTCGAGGCATCCGCGTCGTCCGAGCGCTTGAGCGCCACGGCTTCAAGGCGGCTCGGGCCAACGGCAGCCTCCACATCATGCGTCACCCCGACGGGCGGAGAATGGGCGGTGGCTCGCACGTTCGGCACGGCTGGGCCGTGCGTACCAGGCAAGCACTTCATGATCCCGGCATCCGCACGGCTCCCCGAGGTGCCCGACCTGGTCGCGAGGGAGAACTACTTTGTCCTGCATGCCCCGCGCCAGACCGGCAAGACGACAGTTCTGCAGGCCCTCGCCACCGACCTGACCGCGAGTGGTCGCTACGCGGCGGTCGTGCTGTCGATGGAGGCCGGGCGTCCCTGGCCGGATGACATCGGCGCCGCCACCCGGGCGATCCTCGGACGCGCTCGGCGCACCGCACGGACCAACCTGCCAGCCGAGCTGCGTCCGCCACCATGGCCGGACAGCTGGGACGAGGCGCTCCTGTCCGAAGCGTTTGCCGCCTGGGCCGAGGCATGCCCGAAGCCGCTGGTGTTGTTCCTCGACGAGATAGACGCGTTGAGCGGGCAGACCCTGCTCAGCGTCCTCGGCCAGCTGCGCGACGGCTACCGCGACCGGCCTTCCGGCTTCCCCTCCTCGATCGCGCTCTGCGGCCTACGCGACGTCCGCGATCATAAAATCGCCTCAGGTGGCGACCCGACCAGGCTCACCTCGCCCAGCCCATTCAATATCAAGGTGATCTCGCTACGGCTGAAAGACTTCACCCTCAACGAGGTCCGCGCCCTCTACCAGCAGCACACCGCCGACACCGGCCAGAACTTCACCCTCCAGGCCGTGGAATACGCCTACGCCCTGACCATGGGCCAGCCTTGGCTGGTCAACGCGCTCGCCCACGAGATCGTCGATCGCATGAAGATCCCCACGACGACGACGATCACTGCCGACCATGTCGACGAGGCCGAAGAACGACTCATCGTCGCGCGCGAGACTCATCTGGACTCCCTGCTCGACCGGCTCCGTGACCCCCACGTACAGCGGATCATCGAACCAGTTCTCGCCGGCACGGAGGTCAGGTTCGATCCCTTCTCCGACGACCTCGCCTACACCACCGACCTCGGCCTCGTCCGACGGACCGCGTCGACGGTCGAGATCGCCAACCCGATATACCGCAATGTGATCACACGAGTTCTCGCCGATGGACTGTTCGACGGCGTTGCCGGCGCACCACAGCCACGTTCGTTTGTTCTCACCGACGGCCGCCTCGACCTACCCGGACTGCTCGAACGTTTCACCGAGTTCTGGCACCGGACCGAGGACGTCCTTGCGGCCGACGAGCCCTACCGCGAGGTGACCCCCCACGTCACGCTGCTTGGATACCTCGACCGCGCTATCAATGGCAGCGGCTTCGTTGACCGCGAGTACGGTGTGGGCCGCGGCGCCATGGATCTACTCATCCGCTGGAGCCACACCGGGCCCGACGGCAGGGCTGGTGTCCAGCGCGAGGCGCTGGAGGTCAAGACCCACCGCCCTGGCGACGCCGACCCGACCCAGGCCGGCATCCGCCAGCTCGACGGCTACCTGCTACGCCTCGGACTGGCCACCGGCCACCTCGTGATCTTCGATCAGCGACCCGCCGAACGCAAACGCGTCAGCACCGAGCTGGGTACCCAGATCGCCATCAGCCCCACCGGGCACACCATCGCGGTCGTGCGCATCTGACAGCCCTGCCCAGCCAGAGGGCCTCCTCCACGAAGGCGCACTGACGTCCGCCGCAAAGCCTTCTCGACTTGCGTACCACATCGATCGCTGCACGATCGGGATGCGTTTGGGGACGTAGGTCCTCAAGCAGACGCACGGGGGCAACATCGGGGCCGATGGTCAGCCAGATCCGCCGCGCCCCGAGGGGCTCCGGGCGGCTGGCCACTGGACCTGGGCAGGCGGGTGGAGCCCTGAGTCCTGGCCCGTCCAGATCACGTGAGCATCAGGCTGGCGGCGACCGTTGCCCCGAGCTCCCAGCAGGCCTCGCGCACCGCGGCGTCCGCCTCGCCGACGATCGACAGTGGCTCGCGCAGGCGCTTCCATTTCAGGCCGGTGGCGATGGTCTCGACGCCGCGGATCGCGCCGGTCGTGTCGCTGCCGCCGTGGACGTACAGCGCATACGGCCGGCCGACGGTCGCCTCAAGCACCGGGTAGTAGATCTGGTCGCAGAACTTGCGGCAAGTCGCATGCGTCGGTCGATTATGCTACGTGCTTACGAGGCTTGCTGCCGCGGTGGGGCCAAACCGCATCGGTCGTATCACTAAGAAGCGTGCCTGCTTCTGCTATCGGGTGACGATGACCGTCGCGCGGTGTCCGGCAGCGTTCCTGAGCTTGGTGTCGCCGGTGAGCAGCTCGCAGCCGAGTGCTTCGGCGAGCGCAATGTAGGCGGCGTCGTAGGCGCCGAGGTTGTGCCGCAGTTCCCACATCCGGGGGTGGTAGGGCCAGACCGGATGACGGGTGATCCGCAGGCGCGCGTAGTCAGCCAGCATCTGCTCGCCGCGATGAGCAGTGATCTTCCCTCCGGCGGCAAGCCCGCGGACTGTTGACGCGACCTCGACGTCGAGATGGTGCGGGGCGTGCAACGTACGCGGGGCGGACAGACGATGCCGGAGCACCTCGTCGCCATTACGGACCGACAGCACATCAATGACGAGCGAGCAGTCAACCACGTACGTGAGGGTCAACGCCGCCCCTCGTCGCGCGCCGCGAGGACGTCGTCCATGGTGAGCTCCACCGGTTCCCTGTCGCGGGCGATGCGGGCGATGACCTCGGCGTTGGTCTCCATGGCCGCGTCAGCATCCATCAGGTCCCGCAAGTACCCGGACAGCGACTGGCCGAGCGATCTAGCGCGCTCGCGCAGGACCGCGAGCGTCGTCGGATCGACATCGCGCACCTGGATGATGCCCAGATCAGCGGACTCGCTCATATGTCCACGCTACCATGCATTCATGCATGGCGCATGAATGGCATGCTCGGTGCCCAACCAGACCCGAGCGCTACGGCATCAGGCTCGCCGCCGTGCTGGCGCCCAGCTCCCAGCAGGCCTCCCGGTCCTTCGCGTCCGGCGTACCTGTCACCGTCACCGGCTCGCGCAACCGCCGCCAGCGCAGGCCGGTAGCAATCGACTCCACCGCCCGCACCGCACCCATCGTGTCGTTGTTGCCATGCGCATACAGCGCGTAAGGGCGGCCGACAGTGGCGGCCAAACAGGGGTAACAGGCCTGGTCGCAGACCTTGCGGAAAGTCGCATGCCTCATACGGTCACGCCACGTGTCTCACGACGCTCGCCGTCACGGGCCGCGTGGCCATCGTCCCGGCCGGGCGCGATCACGCGCGGGCCCCGGTGACGCCGCCACGTTCTGCCCCGGAACGCCCTGCCGGCTATGGCCCGCCTAATCCTCCTACCCCTGGCTGCCTGGCAGCGGCTGCCAGCTGTCGGGTACGCCCGCGTGAACCGGCCGGATCGGCTCGCAGGCAGTCGGCATGCGCTGGCCAGCGTCCGGCGTGGCTGATCCGGAGGACCTGGCTGGTAGCGCGACGAAGGCGAGGACTGCGGCGAGGCCGAGAAGCAGACCGCTGACACCTACGGCAGTCGCGTACCCGGCGGCGAGAGCGGCGCGGGCGCCGCCATCATGACGGCCGGTCACCGCGATCGCCACAGTCGCCAGGGCCGCGAGGCCGATCGAGCCTCCGATCTGACGGGAGCTGGTGATCAGTCCAGCGGCCATCCCCGCCTCGGCCGGAGCGATACCAACTGTCGCGGCAGTTCCCATCGGAACCACGCACAGGCCGATTCCGGTGCTCGTCACGATCGACGGCCCAAGGATGGAAGTGAGGAAGCTCCCGTCAACTCCGAGTACCGCGGCGAACCAGCCGAACCCGACTGCGGCCAGCGCCCCGCCAACAGTCAGGAGGAGGCGTCCCTCGACCCGTGTCGCCAGGCGGGACGCCGTGGTCGACCCGAGCAGCATGCCGGCGCAGAACGGTAGGAATGCGGCCCCCGTGGTTGCCGCCGAGTAGTCCAGCACCTGTTGGAGGTAGAGCGAGACGAAGTAGAAGGCAGCGAACTGACCGGAGAACAGGAGCAAAACGAACAGGTTGGCGACGACGACTGAGCGATGGGTGAGCAGCCGCATCCGCAGCAGCGGCGCCGACACGCGGTTCTCGACCACGGCGAAGGCCGTGAGCAGGACCATGGCCACGCCAAGGGTGAGCAGCGTCGTCGCCGATCCCCAGGGGTGGATGTCCGTGCGGATGACTCCGAGGACCAGCATCGAGGTTCCGGCAGTGGCCAGTAGCGCTCCGACGACATCCGGCCGCGGCGCCGGCCCTTCCCGACGATCAGCGGGGACGCCGCGGCGGGCTGCCGCCAGCAGGAACCCGATGATGGGCACGTTCAGGAACAACACGATCCGCCAGCCCGCCCACTGGGTCAGCACTCCCCCGGCAAGCACGCCCACCGCGCCTCCGACCGCGGCTGCCGCTCCCCACAGCCCGAGCGCCCTGGCCCGCTCCGGCCCGGCGGGGACATACACCGTGATGAGGGTGAAGGCGATGGGAGCGAGGACGGCCGCGCCGACACCCTGCATGGCCCGGAAAGCAATGAGCTCCCCTGAACTCTGGGCGAGCCCTCCGGCCAGACTCTCCACCCCGAAGACGACGAGCCCGGCCAGCAGCGCCCGGCGCCTCCCGACCATGTCGCCGATCCGGCCGCCCAGCATGATCAGGCCACCGAACGTCAGCGAGTAAGCATTGACCACCCAGGTCAGGCCGCTTGGGCTGAAGTCGAGCGCGGACCGGATATGTGGCAGCGCCACGTTCACCACCGAGGTGTCCAGCGCCACCATTGCCTGTACCAGCAACACGACCACGAGAAGCCACCGGGCGGACTTCTCGGACGGGTACCTCGGGATTGTCTGGTTCGCCGTGGTGGTGGGAACAATGGTCTTGGGGTCCGTCACGCCCGCTTCTCCAACCGGGAGCCGAGGCGCAGTGCGATGCTCATCAGATCGCTCGGAGCATCCAGTTCGAAACGGTGCCAGCGATTGCGCGGAACGACGAAGCCGGTCCCGGCAGCCAGGGTGACCACAACCTGCGCGCCCTCGGCCTCCCCCTGCCTCAGGTAGAGGCGGACCTGCCCGGACAGTACGCACACAGCCTCGTCGCTTTCGGGATGCACTTCCCAGTGGTCGCTGTGGACGTCGTGGTCGGTCTCCGCGTGCGTGAGGGCGACCGTCCAGCCCTCGTCATCGGCATCCATCCGCCGTTCTTCGACGGTGACAGCCCTGCCAGGGCGCAGGCGCAGCACAGCGGTGAACAGGTCGACAGGAGTCAGGTCCATCGGCGGGCCTCCTGGGCACGTGCGAGGGGTCTCCGGCATGACGGCGGTTGGACTGGGAGCGCGTCGACCGATCGACGGCGACTTTAGGAACATGTTCGAAAAGTAGCTCAGGCGGCCCTTGGAGTCGAGCAGCGACCAACAACGTGATCCAGGACACTCACCGGCAGCGCCGTCGAGCCGGGGCATGATGAACCCGTGACAGCGGCAGATCCCTCGGCCCCGGCTCGCGGGCGGATGGGTCGCCCGCCGCGCACCTCCCGCGCGGACATCATCGCGGCGGCCCGCCGCTTGATCGACCGGGACGGCTGGGAAAAACTGACCATGCGCCGACTTGCCGCGGAGGCCGGCACCGCGTCGACGACTCTGTACCACCACGTCCGCGACAAGGACGATCTGCTCACACAGCTCCTGGACGACTATGCGGAGCAGATGTCCCGCCCTGCCATGCCAGCCGACCCACGAGAACGCATCATCACGGCCGCGACGGTCATCCGGGAGACGCTGGCCGCCTGGCCGTGGGTCGTCGGGGTTCTGATCCAGGATGATCGGGTGGGCCGGGCAGCGCTGTGGATGGTGGAGGCACTCCTCGCCGGGGCCATCGAGTGCGGATGCACACCGGAGCAGGCCGTCGACCTGTACCGGAGCATCTGGTACTACACCGCCGGAGAGATCCTCGTCCGGGCGAACCGTGACCGTCAGCGAGCCGAAAAGCGCGGTCCGGCCCAGCGCGACGACCTCATACGCGCGGCCGACGCCACCGAGCTGCCGCACCTCGCGGCGCTCGGGGAACGCTGGGCCAGCCTGGTCAGCCGGGACACCTACTCTCTCGGCCTGCGCAACCTCGTTGACGGATTTCTCCGAAACCTGCCAGATCGCGGCGAACCCGACCGTGCGTAGCAGCACCGGTCGCCCCACTACGGGGATGGCCCGAGCGCTCAGCCGTCAGGTCGTCGGTGAGACCTCTCCGTGCTCGTTGTCGATCAGATGCCCAGCCAAGTCACTCGGCCATCAGACTGGCCGCGACCGTCGCCCCGAACTCCCAGCAGCCCTCGCGGTCAGCAGCGGACAGGTCGCCCACGACGGCGAGCGGGTCACGTAGACGCTTCCATTTCAGACCGGTGGTGATGGTCTCGACCGCGCGGACCGCGCCGGTCGTGTCGGAGTTGCCGTGCACGTACAGCGCATACGGCCGACCAACGGTCGCGTCGAGACACGGATAGTAGATTTGGTCAAAAAAGTGCTTCAAAGCCCCTGACATGTAACCGATGTTGGCCGGCGTCCCGAGCAGGTAGCCGTCGGCGGCCAGCACATCGACCGCGGTGGCCGCCAGCGCCGGGCGGACGACGACCTCCACGCCCTCGATGGCCTCGTTCCGGGCGCCGGCCAGCGCCGCCTCCAACATCGCCTGCATGGACGGCGACGGCGTGTGGTGCACCATCAGGAGAGTCGGCATCGAGGTCAGGCTATTCGCCCCGATGCCCACGAGGGTCGTCAGCCCGCCGACGTGTCGACATCTCCGTCTGGCCGCGGCGCTGTTCTGGGCCGTGCTCGGCATGCCTCGTCGTGGACCGCGTCGGTACGTTTCACGCGCAGCTCACCTCGTTAGGCGTAGCCCGGCGATGAGGACCTCGACGAGGCGGCGGGCGTCGTAGCCGTGGCTGCTGGTGGCTCCGGCGCAGAGGTTTCCGACGCCGCGCATGACCTCCAGCGGCTCCAGATCGGAGCGGATCTCCCCGGCGTCGGCGGCGGCGGCGAGCAGCGCCGAACAGACGGGCACAAGCCGGTCCAGGAAATAGTCGTGCAACGGATCGAAGCAGGAGTCGTCGGAGCGCAGCACGGCGGCGAGCCCGTGCTTGGTGACCAGGAAGTCGACGAACAGATCGATCCACTGTGCCAGTGCGGCGTAGGGCGTCGCGCTGGCCGCCAGCATGGCCGGGCCGGCCTGGGCCAGGCCATCGACCTGGTGCCGGTAGACGGCGATGATCAGATCCGCCCGGGTCGGAAAATGGCGGTAGATCGTGGCCGTCCCGACGCCGGCCCTGGCGGCGATCGCGCGGATCGGCGCCTCCACCCCGGAGGTCACGAACACCGCGGCGGCCGCCTCCAGCAGAGCCTGCTCGTTGCGCCGAGCATCGGCCCGCTTCGGGCGGGACGCGGGTTCCACAACTCCTTCGCCGGCACTCACCTGACCCCCCTCCCTCGGACGTACCGCCTGCACCTGCGCCGTCCCACCGGATGGCACAGCCCCACCGGATGGCACAGCCCCACGGGCAGACGGTGCCACCGGCCGGCGTCGCTAAGTGGGACAGCGTCCCGAATCGTCAACCGGGACACTGTCCCACTTCATCATGCCAGCGGAAAACCTCCTGGACCACCCGGCCGCGGCGTCCCCTCCCGCCTGCTCCGAAGGAGTTCCACCATGCCCAAAGTCGTTGTCTTCGACGAGACCGGCGCCCCGGACGTGCTGCACATCGTCGACGAGCCAACCCCGGAGCCCGCTGCCGGTGAGGTCCGGATCAGGGTCGAGGAGCACCGCGGCGGGTGAGGTCCCGGGCGCGGCTCTCAGGCGGGCACGCGTAGTAGTCCGAAGCCGATACCACCGGCGAGTGCTGCTACGGCACCCAGGAGTAGCGGGAACTGCGCGCCCCGCGCGTCGAGCAGCGCTCCGCCGACCACAGCGCCCGCTGTGATCGCCACCTGGAACGCTGTGACCTGGAGCGACACCGCTGACTCGACGCTGTCTGGCTCGACCCTGCTGACCCACAGCTGCGTGGCCACCGGGACCATGTTGAACGCGAAACCCCACAGCACGATTCCGATCGCGAGCAGGCTGGAGGAGCCTGCCACGGCAGTGACCAGCAGGCCCGCACCCAGCAGGACCGGCGCCGCAGCCGCAAGCAGGCGCAGTCTCGCGGCGAACGCGCCGGCAAGGACATTGCCCGCCATGCCACCGAGGCCCCAGGCGACCAGCAGCCAGGTCGTGTGCTGGGAGCCCACCCGCTCGATGGCGAGCCTGATGTAGGGGTAGCTGGCAAAGTTCCCGAACGCGACCAGGCCGACGCATCCGATTCCCGCCATGAGCCGTCGGTTCCCGACCGCCCTGCGCAGCATCGGCAGGCCGGCCGACGGATGCGCCGGAACCGGTGGCAGGACACAAGCCAGCCAGACCGCGGCGAGGACGCAGATGGCGGTCGCGCCGGCGAACGCGGCCCGCCAGCCGACGCCGTTGCCGACGAGCGCGGCGAGCGGCACGCCCAGCGCCGTCGCGAGGCTCACCCCGAACGCGAGCGCGGTCGAAACGACCCGCGGCCTGCCGGGCAGAACCGTCGTCCCCGCCCCGAAGGCGAAGGACCAGAAGCCGGCGAGTGCGATGCCGAGCAGGAGCCGTCCCAGCAACAGGACGGCGAAGTCCGGGGCGAGTGACACGGCGAGATTGGCGACCGCTCCGGCGGCCAGGAGCGCGACGAGCACCGTGCGCCGACTGGTTCGCGGGAGCACAAGCGCGACGGTGGGGGCGGTGACGGCACCGGCGATCGCGGTGACCGCGATCGCCAGGCCAGCGACACCGTCGCTGACACCGATGTCCGAAGCCATCGTCGGCAGCACACCTGCGGGAAGGAACTCGCTCGTCACGAGCGCGGTCGTCCCCGACGCGAGGGCGATCACCGGCAGCAGGGTCGTCGCCGGTGCGCCGGCCCCCTCGACCGACCGGCGGTCGGAGATCTGACTGCTCATGGGTTCACCGTGCAGCACACCCGGCCGACGGGAGCGATGGCGTGATCCTTCCCCATCTCCCGCGGCTTCGACCGCCACAACACACGTCCTGTGTCACGGGAGTCGGCCAACCCCAGGACTCGTACCGCCGCCACACCGGAGCTACTGATCGCCACCGACAGGATCTCGCCTGGCGGGCCTGGCTCGACGTGAACGAGGATGTCTCCGACGGCGCCTGGCTGGTCCTGGCGAAGAAGGGCACGACAGCCACCGGCAGCGTTGCGCCCTGCCCAGCCAGCGGGGACGTAGGTACTCAAGCAGGCAGGTTTCCACGCCGGCCGCGTCACGTCCGCCCGGTCAGGCCTGTCCAGCCAGCAAAAGCAGCTTTCCGGTGGTCCGCCGACCCTCCAACAGCCGATGCGCCTTCGCGGCGTCGCTGAGATCGAACACCTCCTGGACGGGAATGACGAGTGACCCGTCGGTTACCAGGGCGAGCGCCTTCTCCGTGGCCGGGGCGATGATCTCAGGGGCGGCGAGTGCCAGATCGATGCTGCTCCAGCCCATGACCGCGACGTTGGCCAGGGCGAGTGCCATCGGCGACGGCAAGGACTCGGTCCTTCCAGCAGCCGATCCGAACTTCACCAACCGCCCCCTCGGGGCGAGCGCGGCGAGGCCGGCTTCGAAGACCTGGCCACCCACCGAGTCGAGCACCACGTCGGCGCCCCGGCCACCAGTCGCACGGTGCACGGCTGTCGCCAGCTCTGCGTGTGGCACGACGATGTCGTACCCGTGGGCCCGGGCGACCTGGACCTTGTCGGCCGAACCCACCGTCCCGATGAGAACGCTGACGCCGAGATGCCGGGCGACAGCCGCGATGGCCGCACCCGCCCCACCCGCGGCGGCGGAGACGACGACCACCGACCTCGGTCCGACCCGTGCCAGCTCGGTGAGCATCGCCACCGCGCTCGTCCCGATCGTCACGGCTGCCGCGGCGGCCTCCAACGACATCCCGGCGGCAGCGCCGACGAGCGGGAACACCCGAGCGGCCGGAACATTCACGAGCTCCGCGTACCCGCCGACGATCGTAAAAGCGGCTACCGCGGTGCCGACGGGAAGATCAACGATACCCGGGCCGACAGCGGCGACGTGACCACTCACTTCCAGGCCCGGGACGAACGGCAGGGCGGGCACGGGAACGGCCCCGCGTCGTTGCAGCACCTCGACGAAGTTCACGCCCGCGTACGCGACCCGTACGGCGACCTCACCCGGGCCGGGCTCGGGCTGGACGAGGTCTCGCCGGATCAGGACCTCTGGCCCGCCGGTCCTGTCGAATCCGACGGCGCGGCATGCGCGCCCGGCACCCGGCGCCTGCGTCAGGGGCGTCGGTACGACGGAACCAGAACTCGGTGCGTTCGACGTTTCACTCATGGGGAAGACGCTCTACGGCCACGTCCCAACTGGGAAGTACCCACTTCTCAGTAAGCTACTTTCCTCATGGGCTACGCTTCGGTCGTGGATCACACGTCTCACGACTCGGGCCCCCGGCCCCTGGTGGCGTCGTCCGGCCTACCAGCCGACGTCTACAGCGCCGGCTGTCCCACCCGGGATGTCCTGGATCACCTCGCGAGCAAGTGGACGATTTTGATCATCGACGCGCTCGGTGCGGGGACGTATCGGTTCGCGCAGCTGCGCCGCACAGTTGACGGAATCTCCGAGAAGATGCTTGCGCAGACCCTGCGTCGTCTGGAGCGAGATGGTCTGCTCACCCGGACCGTGTACCCGGAAGTCCCACCGCGCACCGAGTACGCCCTCACCCCTCTCGGACGCAGTATCAGCGCACCTGTCGCATCGCTACGCATCTGGGCCGAGCGGAACATCAACGACGTGCTTGCAGCGCGCGGCGCGTACGAGTCCAAAAGCAGTCATCAACAACGCTGACGGTGCTTCCACTTCAGCCCGGTGACGATGGCCCCGACACCGCAAAGCCGCCGTGGACGTGGAGGGCGTACGGCCGACCTTGCGGCACGGATAGCAAATCTGGTCGCAGAAATGTGCCGAACCCTGGTCAGGAAGAAGTCACTTTCGGCGACGACTGGTCCGACTCGAACCGTTCAGTGTGGTGATGCGCTGTCGTAGCTCATCGAAGAACACGACCTCGTAAGAAGGCCCCAGCTCCCGCGCTACGCGGATCGCCAGAGCGTAGCCTCGCTTGTTCCAGTCGGCCTGGACCTGTTCGCTCGGCCAGCTGTAGCCGTTGGCGATCAGTATGCGGGTGTAGTCGGCCGACCACAGGGCGAGCTCGTCACGCAGCACGTCGGTCAGCGGCAGCGCTTCGGGCGACACCATCCCGCCTTCGGCCCACAACGGAAAAGCGTAGTAGTCGGCCATCATCTTCACCCGCCGCACAGCCATGGTTGATCATAACGCCGAGATCAGTTCTGAGCCTGTGAGACGCACGCCGCCGAACACTGCGGCGTCAGCGGCGGTCCGCCTACCAGAAACATCTGCCATCCGCCGCCCCGAGTCGCCGCCACGGCCACCTACATCACAAGACTCGCCGCCGCTGTCGCACTGGAGTGATCCCGCTTCCGTGGACAGCGAACTTGAGGTTCACTGCCTATAGGGAAGGATGGCGATGGGGTCAACACGGCGGAAATTTACTCAGGAGTACAAGACCGAGGCTGTAAGATTGGT
>NZ_JALKFT010000040.1:5928-41351 GCF_023242945.1 Frankia umida | reverse complement strand
TCATGGGATTCTTCGGTGATCCCCACCTCGCCTACATCAACTGGTAGCGAGTCCAGCTACTTTCGTTCTCCTTAGTAGAGGATTACCCAGGGCAGGGCGGTGTTGGCCTCGACGGCCACGATGATGCGGTCCCAGGGAACGGTGTCGAAGAAATTTCGCACGTCCAGGTCGATGACCCAGTCGTACTTCCAACACCGCTTCCGGCATGTCCCCACGGCGTCCAGCGCGCCTTTTCGGGGCCGGTATCCGTAGGAGTCCGGGTGGAACTTTGGCTCCACCGCGCCCTCCAGCCGGGATGCGACCACGGTCTGCCCTATCCGGTCACCTATGGTGGGAACGCCGAGAATCCTTGTTCCCGCGCCATGCACCTTCGGGATTTCCACTGCCTTTACCGGGGGCGGGAAGTACGATCCTGACGACATCCGGTTCCAGATCTTGTACAGGTTTCCCTTAAGATCGGACTCGAATTCCACCAGGCCAACCCCGTCGACCCCGGCAGCGCCCTTGTTGGCCGCCACCTTCTGATATGCCTGCCACACCTCCCACTTGGAAATGTCAAACGACTTTCCTGGTGATACCTGCTCGCTCACCTGATTCCTCCCAGTCGCGCTGGTTGATCCTGCAAACGAACCACGGACAAGCCAGCCCCTTCGCTCCGCTCCCACCGCATCAAGCAGGAACTTCACCGCTACTACGAACTGGTCCGCCTGCGTACCCCACAACGGTACTCAATTCCTTGCGGTTCAAACGCTTGGAACTCTCCCTCTCGCCGCCTTTCCAGGGCGACAGTGTCAGGGCACGCCATCCCACGTTCCACACGAAAGCCGCAGTCCAGGCTCGCGCCACCTCTGCGCCGGGCACCACCTGGCCAACGATTCGGGCAACCGCCAGGCTCATCCCGGGCCAAGCCATAACACCCGGTTCTGATGCCAGTTCTCTAAATAACGACGCTATCAAACGGTGAATCCCTTACGGGACTTTCAATGCAACGCCTTCCTGGACCCCACCTGACGCATCACGTGCGCCTTTTCCCTCATCGCTCACCACGACGGTCTTCAGCCAACGCAGCAGAGGGCGGTTTGAAGCCTCCCCCCGAAGGGCGGCTTCGAAGGGCCTGCAATCCTTCATCTTTCGTGCAGCACCGCCGCCAGTCACTCAGCTAACAAGCAACCTTCAGCGCTCGTGGCACACCGGCTTTTTTCAAGAAGCTGTTCTCCATGAGCAGCTCACGGTTCTGCCGTTCGAGTTCGCGTATTCGCGTGTTGTCCTCGGCGGCCGGTGACGGTGCCTCGCCGGCGTGGGCACGCCGGTAGGCGGCGACCCAGACTCCGAGTGTTCCCTCGAGGATGCCGAGTTCACGCGCGACGTCTGCGATCGGACGAGATGTCTCGATCACCATCTTTACCGCCTCGTCCTTGAACTCGGGCGAGTATCTCTTGCGCTTCTGCGTCAACTATTACCCCTTCCGTGCTGCCCCTAATTCTAGTAGGGACCGCTGTCCGGGAGAAAAGGGGCACCTCAAGGGCCTGCGACAGGCTGTTCTGGAGTCGCTGATCATCCCTGGAGGGATCGCAACGCTCCGGGGTGCCCCCGCCGGCCGACTGCGCCAGCGGTCGCTGATCATCCCTGGAGGGGAGGGATCGCAACCGTTCGCTTCCTACTGGTGGCCGCACACCCTCACCCGTCGCTGATCATCCCTGGAGGGATCGCAACCCGACCTCGTCCAGGACGCTGACCGGCGGCGGACCGGGTCGCTGATCATCCCTGGAGGGATCGCAACAGCACGACTGGCCGCTGCACCCCGATCTCGCCGGTCGCTGGTCGCTGATCATCCCCCGATCACTTTGTCAGATTCGAAGTAGCTCCGCACCAGCCCTTGTTCAGTGCTGGCGAGGATTGCGAGAAGGTCCCGGGCGCGGGCCAGAGCCGCGGTTCACGGCGACCGGTGAGCCACCGCGGCTTTCGGGGGCCGGATGGATGGGGAGAGGGTCGCCGTCGGCCGGAGGGAGGCTGACGGCTCGGATGAAAGTGCCGCGGCGTTCCTGCTCGTTCTGGACGAACCACTGAAACGACTGGCCGCTCGGGTCCGGGGGGACGGCGACGCGTACGTCGAGTTCCGGTGGGCGGACCCGGGGGTAGTGGACGGAGACCGTCGGGTCGCCCTGGGCGGCGGCGCGGAAAGCGGCGAGTTGTGGGGCGCCGGGCCAGGCGGCGGCCACGGCCTTCTCGAAGTCCCGGGCCAGCGTGGGCAGGTCGGGGTTCTCCCCGGGCAGCTCGGCCGAGAAGTCCGCGTAGTGGCGGCGCCAGTCGTCGCCGCGGCGCAGGTGGGTGGTCTCACCGTCGATGTCCAGGTGCATGCTGCCGAAGCCCAGCGGCTTGCCCAGGCCGAACCGGTGGTACTCGTCGCCGGGTCGGCACAGCAGCCAGAGCAGCGCGCCGAGTTCCAGTCCGGACAGGTTGCGCACGTCCAGGGTGAACCGGAACTCGCCGCCGGGGCGCACCCAGGCGGTCACCGAACGGTTCTGGTTGTCGCGCTGCTCCTCCCGCTCGGTCGTTCCGACGGCGAACCCGTCCCGACTGGCGGTGAGCTGCTCGCCGTCCGGCGGCTGGTGTGGCCGGCGGTACTCCTGGTAGCGGCCCTGGCCGTCGGCTGTCTGGGTCCGGTCCTCGTGCGGGGTGGACCAGTAGTCGGACGCCAGGCCGGCGTGGTGCGGGTAGGCCTTGCGGCCACGCAGCGAGCGGCCGGCGGCGTACCAGGCGGCGCGGGGTGTCCGGTCGGGCAGCGGGATCGGGGCGTCGGCGGAGCCGGCGACGTAGAAGCGGCCCTGCTGTGGCTTCGGCTGCCCGAGGATCGCCAGTGGCACGCCCCGGCCTGGAAACCGGTCGAGGCCATCGTCTCCGTCGGGGCTGGTAAAGGTCACCGGGCCGACCCTCAGCTGCCCGCCGTAGGCGGACCGTGGGCGCCGGCCGCTGGCGTCGCTACCCGCGGGCTTCGAGCGGCCGGCACGCGCGTCGCGGTCATCGTTGGACGGGCTTCGCTGGTGAACCCAGCCGAAGACGCGATCCGCCGGCGACAACGCGCCGAACTGGTCGGCGGGACGCAGCGTCGGGTGGAGCAGGTCCTGCGGCGACGCGGCGAAGAGCTCTCGGGCGATCATCACCGGGAACAGTGCCGTCACGTCGCCTCGGGCGTCGAGTCTGGCGTAGCAGAGGTCGCCGGGGGCAAGTCTCTCGGCGCCCTCGGCATACTGATGGCGGCTCCAGCCGGTCTTGCCTGGCTCGCCGCCGAGCCACTCGTGCGGCTTGGCGATCCTGTCGCCGCGGCGGCGGCCCCAGATGTCGTCGTACCGGTGCGCGTCCCGGTAGTTCTCGACCAGGTTCGTCCAGTCGGTGCGTAGGCGCGCGGTCAGCTCCCGGCGGACAGGGGTGCCGAAGAAGACGCGTTCGTCGTGCTTGCGGCTGAAGTTGCGGTTGGAGACCGACACCCAGCCGACAGCGTCGTGCTCGTCAGGCAGCACCTCATGCCAGCTACGCCGGTCGGACGCCGTCGTGGCGCTGGTGAGGGCCTCGGAGGGCGGGCCTGGTCGCTGACCGTCGGGGGTGATCGCGGTCACGCGCCAGTAGCGGAAGTCGGCGATGTGGATCTGCTGGCGCCGGTCCCAGCGATGGTGCTGAACGAGCCGCAGGTGCACCGACACCCTCCTGCCGTGCCAGCCCGGCAGCTGTTCGGCCGGGATCAGCACCACCTCGCGGTGATGGAACGGCGGGTAGGCCGGCAGCCAGGCCGCGTACATCACCGCCGACGGGCCGGGGCGCTGGCCGAGCGGGGCGGTGCCGGTGAGCAGTTCGAGGGACTTACCGTCCTTCCCCACCCGAGCCGGCACCATCCCGAGGCCGGCGCTGGCGCTCATCCGGTGGCCGAGCGGGGCCTCGTGGCCGGTGAAGACGCCGAAGCGGGAGTTCGTGACGGCTTCGTAGGCGGCGCGCAGCATGCCCTTGACCGCTGTCGGCGGAAGGTGAGGCGTCCCGTCGCGCAGCAGCGGGCCGTAGGTGCCGTGGCCCTTGTTGTCGGTCTCCGCGGCGGCGGTGTCGAGCAGGAGCAGCGGGGTGGCGACGGTCATCCGGACGCCGATCTGCCCGGTCCACATGTCGCCGACCAACCGGTCGTGGCCGGTGGGCTGGCGGTCGGCGAGGTCAGCCGCCTCGGGTGGCAGCCTGGCGGCTGCCGGGCGGGGCAGCGCCGGGACGAACGTGTACGGGTTGGCGAACACGTCGGTGCGCACCTTGGCGAGCGGCCCGGTCGCGGCCCGCACGCCGCCACCCGAGCTGCCAGTCGGCGCCACCCACGGCTCGCCGCGGCGGCGCACGCGCTTCGGCTGGGCTTTGACCTTCTCGAAGTCGACCTCGGTACCGGTGAGCTCCGGGGACTCGTCCTCGTGGAGCTTGCGAAGCTCGTCGGTCAGCTCCCGCTCGGGGTGGCGCAGCCGCTGTGCCTTCGCGCCCACCAGGATGACGAGTTCGCGGCTCCCGTCCTGCGGGTGCTCACGCCAGCCAAGCCGTCCGGTCTGTATGTCAGCCATGCCGCTCTCCCGGGTTGGTGCCCTGCCCGCTGGCGTGGCGGGCGAACTCGTAGGCCTCGACGCGGACGAGCCGTTCGTCGAGGACGTAGGCGTTGCCGTGGCCGTGTGCGTCGAGCGCGTCGGTGGACGGGTCGGGCTCGGCGGTGGGCAGGTCGTAGGCGAGGTACTCGCGGACGACGAGGCGCAGCCGGTTCGTCGTGGTGGCGGCCACATCGTCGTCGACGGGGACGAGCAGCAGGCCGATCCGCTGTGAGGACAGCCCGCGCCAGCCCGGCTGGTCGGCGGCCGGTGTGTGCTCGCCCCACAGCAGGTAGTGGCCGTCGTGGGCGGCGAGGCCGGTCGCCTCGGCGCCGCCGGTCACGTCCTCGCCGAGCAGGACGCCGTCGCCGGTGGCGAGCCGGCGGACCCAGCGCAGTTCGACGTCCGCGGTGAACAGGCGGCCTTCGAAGACGTCATCGGGGTGGACGGGGGTGCCGTCCGCGGTGACGCAGGTGCCGTCGGCGGCCAGCCGGGCCAGTCGGAACGCCGACGGTGTGGACAGCAGCGCGGTCGCGCCGGCGAAGCTGGGCCGCTCGGCGAGCACCACGCGCAGCACATCTGCCAGCGGCCCGTCGACCCGCCGCCAGCCGAGCCGCAGGTCTCCCGCTGTTGCGCCGCCGGCTGCGGCCGAGGTCGCGGCCGTGGACACAGCCGTGGTTGTGGCGCTCATGCCGCCGTCTCCTGCCCGTCGCGGTGGTAGGTCCGCCAGGCGTCGACGAGTTCGGCGCCGCGTTCACTTGCCAGCAGTTCCGCGAGTGTGATCTCGCCGTCGGAGATCGCCGGCTCGCCCGGTGGACGGCCCGTCCAGCGCATGCCGATGCGTTCGACCGTCACGTCACCGAAGCCCCGGTTGACCGACCCGCCGAGCGGGATCCGCCCGACGGCAAGGTCGCGTAGCAGCAGGACCAGCAGCGCGACGACGACCTGCCAACGTGGGGCGGCATCCGGCGGGGCGGCATCAGCTGACGCGGCCTCGAGCATTCGCAGCCGGGTGATGTCGAGGGTCAGCGTGAGCGGGCGCCAGGCGACCCGCCAGGGTTCCAGGACGGAGAACAGCAGCTTGTCGGCCGCGCCGCCCGTCCAACGGTCGATCGCGACGTGATCGGCCTGGGCGATCCCGGCGTCGGCCAGCCATCCCCGCATCTGGCGGGTGAACCGGCTGTCGTCGTCGGGCAGCCCCTCGGCGCCGAGCCTAGACGACGGTTCGCCGCGTACGAGCAGCCCCCACTCGTCGGCGTCCAGCGCCCGCACGCTCACAGCGTCGTCGAAGCGCAGCGCGCCGCGGCCCCACGGCACCCCGTCGGTGTCGAGCTGAGCGCCAACGGCTCGAACCGGTTTCGGCGGCTCGTCGGCGGGCCGGGCTGGGCGCGGCGGCTCGCCGAACAGCGCCCACACCGGGCGCAGGCAGTTCTCGCCCAGCTGGTCGTGGAAATCCTCCGGCGCCGAGCTGGCGTCGCGGGAGTCCTGCGGCGCCGTGGTGGCGCTCGCCAGTGCCGGTCGGGAGGCGGTGGTCCGCAGGATCCGCTCGGCGTGGGCCCGCCAGGCTCCTTTCAGACTGGAGCCGGGCAGGACGAGGCGGACCTTGCCGGCGTCGCCCGGCTCCCCGCCGGCGCCGGTCAGCGGCAGCACGTCCGCGACGAGCCCGGCCCGATCGGCGCGGACCATCACCGGGGCACGGGGCGTCCAGGCGACCGTGACGGTGAGCAGTTCCCGTGCGGCACCATGCTCGCCCGTACCGTGCCCGCTCGTGTCACGCAGGTCGGTGAGCTCCTGCCGGGCCGATCCGGACAGGCATGCCGGGTCGCGCAGGACAGCGAGCAGGCCGGCGCGACTCGACAGGTCGTGCTCGACGATCCGGACATCGTCGTCGAGGATGACCTTCCCTAGCCCACGGCTGGCCGAGGCGCCGAGGCGCAGCTCACCGGCCGCCAGCGCGTCGAGCAGCGCACCGAGACGCGTCCGGTCGAGCGTCCGGACAGCCGGGTCGGTGCCGCTCTCGACGTCGATCTCGAGACGCAGGAAGGCACCGGCGGGCACGACGGCCCGGGAGTACAGGATCCGGTCCGCGGCCGTGGCGGAGTACCGGTCGATGCCGACCGATGTACGGACCTCCACGCGAGCCGGGGCCAGCAAATCCTCGTCGCCGGGTGGCATCGTCGGGTCGGCTGGCCGGGTGGCGCAGACCAGCGCGTCGCGCACGACGATCCGGCTGGCCCGCGCCTCGAGGGTGGTGATCCGCCGGCCGGGATGAGCCGGCGGGCCGCCCGGGTCGTCCGGTCGTGCCTCGGGGGTCGGGGCGGCATAGCCCCACAGGTCCAGCGGTGACCGTTCGCTGATGTCGGCGGCGTCGGCGGCGTCGGCCACGCCGACGAGCCAGCTTCGTAGCGCGCCGGCCAGGCTGGTGCCGGGGACGTAGAGCCGGGACTGGCCGTCGACAGCGACCGTCAGATCGACGTCGGCGTCCAGGCTCAGACCGCCGACGTGCAGCGGGGCGGCGAGGCGCAGCCAGCCGGCCACGCGCAGCCGGGTATGTAGCGGCCGTCCGGCCATGTCAGATCGTCCCTTTCCGGCGGGCGGCGAGCACGGTGTGGACCAGCGTGGTGATGGCCTCGGCGCGCAGCTCGCGGCGCAGGGCAGGGTCGTCCTCGAGGTCGCCTGGCCAGCCCAGCAGCGTCCAGACCCGGTCGGGTTCGACGAGCAGCGACCGGACGGCCGCGCCGACGTTGGTGGGCCACGACCGGCGCCGCTTCTGGTCGACCATGCGGTCGACGAGCCGGCGGAGTTCCGCGGCGCCGTCGGGTCGGGCCAGCAGCGGCAGCAGGTCGTGTAGCAGCGCGAGCTGCGACGGGGAGACCTTCGCGACATCCGCACCGAACGCAGCCTGGTGTTCCCTCGGGTCGGCGGCCAGCGCCACCGATCGGCGCGCGATCTGCGCCCGCCACGCCTCGGCACGCAGCAACCTCAGCGTCCGCGCCTCCCGTGCGGTGAGCCGCTCCGACCCGGCAGGGCGGGCAGCAGCGATCGGGCGGGCGGGAGCAACGGGGCGGGCCGGAGCTGCCGGGCGAGCGGGAGCAGCCGGGTGGGCCGGAGTTGCGGTGCGGTGGTCGGCGCCGTTCTCCCGGCGAGCGGTTGTGTACCCGAGCTCAGCGAGTAGCCGGCCGGGCCCGGGCAGGATCTCATCACCCGGATGGTCCGGGAGGATGGCGATGGCGATCTGGCCGAAGCCCTCGGCGCGGCGCTCGCCAAGGCCGGCCTGTGCCAGGTCCGCGAGTCGCGTCGGGTCGAGAGTGACGGTGGCGTCGAGGTCGAAGCCGGCGACGCTGCCGGCGGAGAACGCGGCCAGCGTCGGGCGTGGCAGCCCCCAGCGGGCCTGCCAGGACTCGACCCGCCCGGCGGCCAGCATGGTGCGCAGCCGGTTTCGGTCGCCGGGCGCGTGGTCGCCGTCTGGAACTGTCGGCAGGCGCTCCACCTCGACCGGGACGAGCAGCTCCCGGCCCTGCGCGGCCTCCTGGTCGGCCAGGCCCAGCGCGGCGGCGAGGGCGGTGCGTAGCAGGTCCGGTCGCGGTGACGGCCGCAGCCGCTCGTCCAGGAGCACCAGGTCCGAGAGGAGCCAGACCGCGAGGCGTCGCCCGCCGGGCACCGCCGCGGGTGCGGACGCCGGCCCCGAGGTGACGAGGCTGACCTGGATACGGCCGTAGTCGTCCTTCTTGGACTGGCCAGCGGTCCACCTGCCGGCCAGTCCTGCGGCCCAGCCGGCGGCCAGCAGCCCGCTACGGACCCGGACCTCGGCCCGTAGCACGGTCCCGGCCCGCAGCGCCCGGTTGATGTAGAGGCCGCCGCCCGTCTCCCTCGTCGGGCGCTGGGTGGCGTCATCGACGCTGTTGTGGATGCGGATCTCGTGCTCGGGCCGGCCGAGCACCAGCTGCTGTCCCCCGGTGTCGAGGCCGGCAACGGTGTAGAGATCACGCAGCCGGGCCAACTGGCCGTGGCGCCCATCGTCGTGTTCCCGGGTCCGGTTGACCACCGGGAACACCGGGCCGTGGGCGGCCTTCTGTCTGAGCACGGTGCGCGGCGCGGGCAGCGCCCGTTGCCCGGCGAGCTCGACGGTCGCGTCGGTGATGACCAGGTCGCCAGCGAGCAGCGCCCGCCTCGCCGCCTCGCCGTCGAGCCCGGCCCGCCGTTCGGCCCTGCCCAGCTGGCGCAGTACATGCGGGATCAAGGCCGTGCCGGGGATCCGGTCGGCGCCGAACAGCTGGTTGCCGACGAGCCGGCCGCCGGCGAGCATCGGGTCGACGAGGGTGAGTCGCAGCTGCGCCACCTCCCAGGTCGCCTCCGTCGCGGCGATCCGGGTGAACGCACGGAGCCTCGGCGTTGCTGCGGGGACCATCGGGGGAACGGGAACCGGGGACGGCGGCGGCGCTGCCTCAAGCCACGTCCACCACTCGGCGGTGTTCAGGCCGTCGACCCTCAGATGGCAGCGCCCGTTCCCGCGGCGGCGCTTCGCGCCGATCTGCTCGACGAGGCATGCCCCGGCGAGCAGCAGCGCGGTGGCGTACCGGCGGGCGTCGATGTCGAGGATCCCCTCCGGGTCTAGGGTGAGGATCCCGGTCAGCTCGACGCCGCCGCGGGCCTGTTCCTCGAAGCGCAGCATCCGGTCGACCGCACGTCCGGTCCGAGGGTCGATCGCCACCCCGGGTTTGACGAACGTGACGGTCTGGCGGACCGCCGGCTCGGCGGCGAGCAGCGCGGCCCGCAGTTCGGTGGACAGTCGCGCGGCCCGCACCGACAGTGCCGCTGGCAGTGGCGCCCCTGGCAGGGCAGCCCCGTTCGGGGCGGAGGCGGCAGGTCGCCGGGAGATTCCCAGTCCTGCCTGACTGCCGAACAGCCGGTCGACGAACGCGGACCAGGGGCCGTCGCCGGCCTCGTCGAGTGCCCGGGCGGCGATCTCGCAGCCGTCCCGCCACAGCCCGGTCACGGTCTTCGCCGGCAGATACGGCAGGTCGTCGGTGTCGCGGACGACGAGCCGATCGACGTCCCGTGGCCGGCCGTTGCCGCTGCCCGCATGCCAGTCGGAGAGCATCTCGAGCCGGTAGTCGAGGACGGCGCCTGCGGCCGGTGGCTGGGGCGCGGCGATGGTAGTGCTCACTGGGCGGCCTTTTCCCTGGGAGTCGTCTCGGCGTGCAGCCCGGCGGCGGTGGCGAGGAACGACTCGGCGTCCATGGCGTCGAGGTAGCGGGTGACCCAGCGGGGCGCGTCCGGCTGGTCGGCGTCGTCCCAGAACAGGGTGTCCGTTGCGCCGGGGGCCGCGAGCCTGTCCAGCCCGTCGTAGCGGTCCGTTCCGGCGGCGGCCCGCAGGCCGCGGTAGCGGGCGTCGGCGACCCTACGGCCCAGCTGCAGGCCGGCGCGCAGGTCGTGGGTCTGCGACCGGGGCAGCGCACGGCCCTCCCTGCCAGCGGCCGGCTTCTGCAGCGCAGCGACCTGGTCCAGCAGGTCGACCCAGCGGTGCCGGGCGGCCCAGCCATCCCAGCCGCCGTCGGGCCTGGTCACGAGGTACGGCTGGGCGTACAGCCGCTCCCCGTCGGCAAGGGTGAGCCGCGCGCGCAGCGAGTCGAGGTCGGCCGCGGCGGTGTCATACAGGACGTGGAACGCCAGGCCGCTCGCGCCCGCCGCCCGGGTCTTGATCTCGCGGGCCTCCTCCATCAGTGACTCGGCCAGGCGGTAGGCCGACGAGAACGGGTAGGCGCGTTTGACGATCGCCACACCGGCCTTCGCCGTCAGCCTGCCCGCCCGCGTCCGACGAAGTCGGTGTCTGTCGACAACCGTGCCCAGCCGGATCTGTGTGTGCTCTTCCAGAGCTCGGAGGTAGGCCGCGGTGAACGCGAGCGCGACCGAGCCCGCGCAGATGACGGTCAGGTCGTCGCCGCCGAGGATCAGCGGCAGCACCTCGACGCGCAACCGCGCATGTGGATCGTCCGGCTGTGCGTCCGGAGCAGATGTCGGTGGCCGCGGGGGGTCGAGCCGGACGAGTTCGTCGACGGCGGCGAGGTAGGCGTCGAGCGTCGCCTTCTCGACCGCCTGCGAGAAGTCCCGCAGGATGTCGGCGCATTCCCGGGCCGGCCGGTCGGCGATCTCGGTGCCGAGATCGCGGAAGACCTGGCCGAGGCCGTTGCCGTCGGCGTGGACGACCGCGACCCACTCCTGGTCGTACTGCAGGTGGTTGGCGATGGTCTCCAGAGCACGCCGGGCGGTCTCGCTTCGGGCCGGCGCGGTCTCGTCTGGCGTCTCGCCGCGTTTCCCTGGGCCGTGCTGTACCGGGGCCAACAGCAGGTCGGCGAGCCGGTCGTAGGCGCTTTCGACGACGTCCAGGTCCGCGGCGGTGCGCGGGCCGTCGACGGCGCGCAGCTTCGCCTGCGAGAACGCCGAGGACGGCTCCGGCTTCTCCAGCTCGTCGAGCAGGCCCGCCTGCGCCGCGGCCCGTACCGTCTTCCCGTCCACCGGGTCGTAGAGCCCGGCCGCGGGCAGCGAGCTGGACCGGCAGTGTTCGACGATCGGCAACCGGGCGAAGCGGGCCGACGGCTGCGCCGGGCGGGCCGCGCGGACCCGGGAAAGCAGCCCGCTCGCCTCCCGGGTCGCCGCCGGCAGCGACCGCCCGGTCGCGCCCGACCCGCCGGTACCCGTCTCGGACCAGTCGAACGGGATCACAACACCGCAGACGTCCAGGCCCGGTGCTCGGACCAGCGCACGGCGGGTGACGGCCGCCACCAGCGCACGCCCCCGCTGCGGGTCGGTCACGAGAACCTGGACGCGCCCCGCGGCGGTCGTCAGCACCTCGGCTGGAGCCGCCGGCACTCGTGCCTGCGAGACAGCGTCCCGGGCAGCCAGTCCGAGCGCGACGAGTTCGTCGATGGTCCACTCGCCGAGGGAAGCGATGAGATGCGAGGCGCCGACGTTCTCCCGGCGACGGTTGGTGTCGAAGATGTACGCCTGGTTGCCGGAGGTCTCCAGCAGCACCAGCCACATCAGCTGGTTCGACCGCCCCGGAGCATCGCCGGTGCCGTCCACGTCCGCAGGTACTGCGCTCAATGCCACTCCCCCGTTGAGCTGGTCATCGCCATAGGTCCTGGCGTACACGTAGGTATCGACGGTAATCACCCGGTTCTGGGGAGCGCCAAGCGGGTCACCCAGCGCATCGGATCTGTGCCACAACGATGCCCTCTCGCGATGCGAGCCTGGTTTGGCTCTCATCCATCCCTTGACGGACCAGACCGGCGGATCCCCTGCCGGTCGGCGGGTCCGCCAGATCGTCGTGATTCGGTACAGCAGGCAGAAACTGCCGGGAACGCGTCGCCGGAAGGCATTTTTCGGTCTACTCACCGATCGCCGCGCGGGCCAGGCTGATGCGACATGGGCAGTACCCGACCGATATGAGCGGCAACGACAGGCCAACCGAGAAGGTGTTCATGGCGTGCACGGCAGCGGTGAACAGCGCGCTGGGACGGGGATCGACCCGTCACCGGGGTCGTCCGTGCCCGTTCCGCTCGGCGAGCGATGCGGACGGCCGGATGGTTCTCGCCCACTGTGAGCTCGGCTGCTTCGACGAGGCCGTCGACCTGCTCGCCGACGTTCTCACCCGGGTATGTGCCGGCCGTCCCGCCCCGGACCGGTTGGCCGCCTACGCGAACCATGCGGCCACCACGGCACTGGGCCAGCTGCACCGCGAACGACGCGGCCGGCTCGGACTGCCGCAGCGGCCCGAACGGATCCCCGAGGCCAGGTGGGCGATCCGCGTCCTGCCGGACCGAGCCGACCGGCTCCTGCTCGCCCACATGCTGACCTGGCTCGGCAGCGACGCCTGCCCTACTGACGGCGCGGGCTGGCCGATCGAGTCGTGGGCCGGGCGCTACCGCGTGACCGCCACCGCGATGCGCGCCTGGGTCAGCCGGATCTGCGCGGCGATGCTGGCCGCAGACCCCCCTCGCTACATCCGCTACCTCGCCGACCCGCTGGCCACCAAGCCGCCGCGCCGATTCGCGCTGCTCGGCGATATCGCTGCTCGCCCCGAGCCGTTGCCGTTCCCGCGCCGAACAGAGTCGGCGGCGGCCGGCCCGGGCGAGGTCTACTAGCAGGAGGATCGATGGGCGAGTTGACCGGCGGACACCGCACCGTGCTGCACGTGGTCGGCGAATCCGACATTGGGATGGGCCGCCCCGCGCCGGATGCCACCGACGAGCAGACGGCACATGCGATCACCCTGCGCCTGGCGGAGATTCGCTCCCGCCTTGACGGCGACGGCGACGATCATGCGATCTTCGCGGGCACGCCGATCGGGCGCCTCGTCGCCCGTCTGAGCGGGTCGCCCTCCACTACCGACCACCCCACTACCGACCACCCCACTACCGACGACCCCACGGCCGGCGAGCACGGGCCACGGGACGAGGCCGTGCGCATCGTTCTGGCCGCGACCCGCGCCGCGACGCCGCCCCGCCGAGCTCCGGCGGACTCCGGTCAGGTCCGGTCCACCCGGCCGATAGCGAATGTCGTCCAGGACTACGTCGGCCGGTATGTCGCGCAGGTGAGCGTCGAGGACCTCGCCGCGCCCACATTGGCCCAGGGTCGGTCCTGGGCGGTCGAGTTCCTCCGCCGCGAGGCGGGCGGGGCCTGGCCCGGCACGGCGGGCACGGCGTGGCAGCTGCTGATCGGCGCCGGTGCGAGCGGCATCGTCTTCGGCGTCATGTTCGAGCTCCTCCTGCACGGGGTTCCGTTCGACCTGTACACCGAGGACGGCACGTCGTCGATGATCGAGTTCGCCGGCCGGCCGTCACCGGAGGCGTTGCATCGATGGCTGGTTCGCCACCGTTTCTACGACGTGCTGGCCGAGCTCGACCCGCGCTGGGAACGGCTGGCCCGGCGGCAGGCCGTGGACGTCGCATGGTTGCTCACCGACCTGACCGGACACACCCCCGATGATCTGACCTGGACGGTGGATGCCTCCGTCCGCGCCATGCTGGCCGGGGCCGTCCAGGCGTCCTTCGCCGAAGGACTGGCCCGGCAGGAGATCACCGACGGGGCAGCCGCGCGCACCTGGCTGCACGAGTTCGCCCTCGAACACGCGCCGGTCGACCAGCGCGACGAGGTACTCGGGATGCTCGCCGTACCCCGCTACAAGCGGCTTGAGATCAGCCCGGAGCGGACCGCCAAGGTGGCGGAGCCGTTGGCGGCGCTGCTGCATCCCGACGTGGTCACCTGGCACGACGACGTCAAACGCCTCAGCCACGGCAGCCTCGCCGCGGTGCCCACCCCACCGGGGAGCGTGCTGGCCCTACAGGACGACTGGATACGCCGCCAGCACCTCGCCGGGCCCCTGGCGCAGTACCCGGCCTGGCCGGTGCGGGAACCGCCCCCGGAACAGCGCAAAGTCCTGCTGCTGCGGACAGCCGCCGTCAGCAGGGAGAAGAACGACGCCGACGTCGAGAGCCTCATCGCCGGTCTGCGGGCGGGCGAGATCCTGCTGGTCGAGTTCATCACGCCGCAGGCGGGCCGGTCGTCCTCCCACCCCAGGATCCGGGCGGCCGTCGCCGTGCCGGTCGACGAGGCGAACATCGAGTGCCAGCCGAGCCTGGCCGACATCTGCCGGGCCCGGCTGTGGGACACGCTGCTCGCCACGCCGGGCGCCGACCTCGTCGACGAGGTCGCCGTCGTGTTGCCGGCAGGTCCGAAGGCTCTCGCCACCGCCGCGATGCTGGCCGCCGTCGAGTTCTCGCTGCACGCCGCCGCCTCGCTGCGGGTGCTCACGCCGACCGCCACCCACACCGGGCACGGTCCCGGCAGGACCGTCGAGGTCCGCGAGGATGACGACCGGGCGCTGGCCTCGCTGGGCCTCGACGAGATACTGGCCGAGCTCGCGGCCCGGGCACTGGCCAACCTTGACCTGACTGTCGCCGAACGTCTGCTGCGCCGCGGCTCCGTCCGCCTGCACCCGCTCGCAGCAGAGGTCGCCGTGCTGCAACGCGACGCGTTCGGGATCGTCCCCGCGGCCGACGGGACACGGGGTGACCGAGACAGCACCAGTGCCGCCGAGGTGCGGCTGGCCATCGCCCGGCTGCGACTGTGTGCGACAACCGTCGACCGCCACCCGTGGGACACCGCCTACCTGGCCTCCAGCGTGCTCGACCACTCTTTCCGGACGCGACCCTCCGGGCCCCCCATCGACGGACTCGCCCCCGCCCCTCCTGCCAGCGGGCAGGACCCGGTCATCGACGCGAAAGCCCCAGCCACCGCGTCGGCAGATGACCATCTCGGCCCCTGGAAGACGCTTCGGCTCCAGGGCGACGACGGCCGGCGAAACCTGAACAACTGGCGCAACAAGCATCCGCTCTCCCACGGCATCAGGCCGTCCGGACCCCCTCGGCGCACCGGGGGGCGCGCCGAGACCATCGTGGTCCCCACCGCAGAGGAGATCCGCGTCCAGCTGGCGGCGACGGAGGCCCGGCTGCGCACCGCACTGCAGCACGACTATCCGACGCTGATGGCCACCGCACCCGACCCGGACCTCCTCGTCCAACGGCACGCGGACCTGCTGGCACGGATCCGGGCGTTCGCCGGTCAGCCCCGAGTGGCGAGCGCGGCGAACGGGTCGTTCGCCGCGGCCACGGCGGGCACCAGCGTCCGCACCGGCGCGCCATCCGCGAGCAGCGTCAGCACCCGCAGCGCGACGTCCACGGAGGAATCGAAATAGGCATCGAGAAATCCGTCGTCGGACGGCCCGACCCGCTGCCCATCCGAATTCCGGGGTGTCGGGGCCGACATGTGCGTCACGCCCGGCCGCTGCGGGAGCGCCGCCGTCCACCTGCGGACGGCGGCGCGCAGCCGCTCGGCCGTCGTCCCCGCCAGTTCCGCGGCCGTGGTGAGCGCGCCGCCGGCGGCCGGCTGACCAGAACCCTCAGGGCCGCCTCCGAGCGGGTCGTCACCGGTATCGCCTGGGCGGTCAGGCGCGTCGGGATCCTCGGGCACGAGCAGCACCACCTGCACCTCGGCGGGTGCGCGGGCAAGCAGGTGGACATCGGCCGATGCCGCAGGGTCGCTTCCGTCCTCGCCCGGGTGGGTCAGTATGTGCGCCCACACCAGATGTGGGGTCTCCTCGATGGCGCCAAGCCAGCCGCGCAGCAGCTCGTTCGCGAGTGTCACACTCGTCGCACCACCCGGGCTCAGCGACCGGGCGAGAAACTCGAAGCTCTCCCGTCCCCAGCCCAAAGCGACCGACACCAGTGCAGCGACGGTGTACATCCCGGCCCACCGAGGCCCGGCGATCACGATTCCACGACAGCCCTTGACGGCGCGAGAGAAGGTCTCGGGGGCGCGCGCCGCAGACAACCGAGGCACGTAGACCCGTGCCTGCTTCCAGTTCGCGGCGAGCAGTGCGCCGCCGTGAAACGGCCCGTCATCCCATTCCGCCCCGGTGCGCCGGAACGCCTCTTCGAACACCTCATCCGCCTCGTCCTGGTCAAACATGCCGTCCAAGCGCGCCAGAAACACGTAGTCGGCGAAGTGGTAGCGGCATCTCCGACCCCGCCAGTGCGGCAGTACCGTGACGGCCCACCTGCCGTCCTGCAACGCCGACTCCGCGAACATCGCTCCGCCGGAAACCCGGTGTTGCTCGGCGAGCAATGCCCGCTGCCGGCGGAACCGCTGCTCGCAAGCGGTGAGCCGCAACGCCACCGACGACATCGCCGTGTCGATCAACCCGTGTGCGGCCAGCATCTGAAGCGGATGTGCTCCGACGGCTCGGGCCAGTACCGGGATCGCAACAGGATCGACCCGCGTCTCGTTCGCCAACCACCGCCGGATCCGGTCCGAACCGGCCCGCAGGCCCAACTCGCCCGCCACCCGCTCGGTCAACGCCACCCGGTTGATCCCCGAGCGCTCCATCGCCGCCTTCATCGCATCGGCCCACCGCGCCTGCTCCGGATGTTTCCCGGGCGCCGTCGGCGCGAGCGGCTGGTAACGCCCAGCCGGTTTCGCACTGTTCATCCGATCATCGTCGCGCACGCCCACCAGCACCCCTGCGCCGGTAGCCCCCGCTCCGGGGATCCCTCGCCCGGACATGTACGCGACGACCCACGGCACCTTCCACCTCCCCTAGCCGGACGGAAAACCCTGTCGTCCGCACCGGCCTCTCTGACGAGGTCCACGCTGGATCACAAGACGGCCGCAGTCATCTCAGGGCGGCAACCACGCCTTCCACGATGTGGAAAACCTCGCTCGGGGAAAGGGCGCTGCGGCGCCCGTCGGGATGACGCGGTGCACCGCCGATCGAGGTACCCCCGCCCCATCCCGGCTCCCGAGCGGCGAGGGCCGCGAGAATCGTGCCCGGTCGAGAAGCGGGCCCGACGGGGAAGCCGCCGACCAGATCGCTGCGTCGCGCCACGGTGTAGGCGGTCGAACCATCGTCCAACCCCCGCCACATCACCAACCGATGGAAACCACGCGCATATCCCTCATCCAGAGCGTCGACATCGCTGGTCGCCATCGCCCAACCGGTTCCGGAGTGCGTCACCACGAACGCACTCGATGGCCTGTCCAGTGCCACCCGCTGCTCGTCGCCGAAACCAGGGCGGGTCTCGCGGTCCATCGCCTCAGCCAGGTCGCCCACCAAGGCAGCAACCCCGGCAACGCCACGGGTCAGATCGTCCGCCATCTTCGCAACAGTCACCCCCGACCGCCGAACAGGCAACGCGACGGCCTCAGCGAACCTGGCCAACAGTGCGCGATCAGCAACCGGATACGCGGGGCCATGCGCATCCCGGCTTCCCACCACCTCCACCAGCCGCCTCACCATCGTCGGCGTCGCCCCATCCTGGACGAGCCATTCCGGATAGGCCAACAACGCGACCGCGAGAACAGTGTCGGCGTCCACATCGTTGACATACACGGTGAACTCAGACGGCTCGAGACCGAGCAGGATCGCATCCAGCACCTGCCGACATGTGGCACTCGTCACCAGACGAACACAGTCACCATGATGGTCAAAACTGAATCGCTGACTCTCCACGTCGAACTCCGGACCTTGCACAACTCCGTCGAGCGCGATGCTCCGCAGTGGCAGCTCCGCGAGCGTGACCGTCATCCCGAGCGAGACGATAATACTAGCCCCACCGATCCGAAACGAACCATCACTCATATGCGGGTGCCTCATCTCTGGGAATATTCACGATGCATCCTCTACGATGCCGACCAGCGACGGCCGACCGGTGTCCACCCGTTCAAAAAACATATCATGCTACCGCAAGAACCCCATACCCAGCATCAGCCCAATGACCTATCACAGCCCAGCCTTCGAGGAAAACATCGATTGCGGAAAAACGCGGTTAATTCAACTCGATACCAGCCGCCCACCGCACCACCAGGGCTTCAGAGGTGCACATTCCTGCATCACCAACATTCCGTAGAAGAGCCTCAAAACAAGATCCCACCATGCCTTTCCATCCTCGCCTACGGCAAGATCGCGGAACACGACCCAACCACGCACGGCCATCCCTCCAAGCTGATCGATATCGAATGGATTGACATCTTCCCGGACAACCGGGGCTCCATCCTCCAATCAAAAACGATCAAGGCCCTGACCTGCACAGATACATCACCGCCAGACCTCCGCAAGATCGCCCTTTCAGCCTCCCCCCATACCCCCTACGACCTGCACGTTTACACTGGGGTCGCTGATCATCCCTGGGGGGATCGCAACATGGTCTGGCTCGGCGAGCGCCCGGCGCCAGTTAGGTCGCTGATCATCCCTGGAGGGATCGCAACATGCCCGGCGCCTCCGACCCGACACGCGGGTACGGGTCGCTGATCATCCCTGGAGGGATCGCAACTCCCGTGGCCGGCCGCCCCCGACGGTGTCGGCGGGTCGCTGATCATCCCTGGAGGGATCGCAACTTCGCCGCCGTCCAGATCGCCGTCGCGCTCGACCCGAGTCGCTGATCATCCCTGGAGGGATCGCAACGGAGCCGGTGCCGCCACGGCGGGCACGGGCGCGTCCCGTCGCTGATCATCCCTGGAGGGATCGCAACGGTCCTGACATGACGAGGCCCGGGGTTGGCTCCTAGTCGCTGATCATCCCTGGAGGGATCGCAACCGGATGACCTTGGGGAGGTTCTGGTCCGTAGGGTCCTGTCGCTGATCATCCCTGGAGGGATCGCAACGGGAGACAGTTACATTGCCAGCGGAACCGTCGGCAACGAGTCGCTGATCATCCCTGGAGGGATCGCAACACGCAGGTCCGAGGGTCCGTCTTTCAGGCTCACGAGTCGCTGATCATCCCTGGAGGGATCGCAACCCCAGTCCAGGAGCGCCGCGCCGAGGCCGGGGTGGTCGCTGATCATCCCTGGAGGGATCGCAACCTGGTATCGCCGCGTGGGTGTCGTACTGGCACATGTCGCTGATCATCCCTGGAGGGATCGCAACGTGCCCCGGGGGTCATCCACATAGGTCCGGGCCAGTACGTCGCTGATCATCCCTGGAGGAATCGCAACGCCGGCGCGCCCGCGCCATCTCCTGGTCGTACAAGTCGCTGATCATCCCTGGAGGGATCGCAACGGTGGGAGCCGGGCGGACTGCCAGCTGACGGCCGGGTCGCCGATCATCCCTGGAGGAATCGCAACATCATCCCCGTCGGGGTGGTTGCCGTCTCGGCGGTGGTCGCTGATCATCCCTGGAGGGATCGCAACTGCAGCCGGTCGCCGGGGCCCTCCCCGCGGTCCTGATGTCGCTGATCATCCCTGGAGGGATCGCAACGCCGTCCTGGCGCCCGATAACGCTTGCTTCCCACGTCGCTGATCATCCCTGGAGGGATCGCAACGTGGTCATGCGGGTCACGGTCCCTCCTAGCTGGTGCAGGTCGCTGATCATCCCTGGAGGGATCGCAACATGTCTGTCCGTAGCCAATCTGAGGGCATCTGATGGTCGCTGATCATCCCTGGAGGGATCGCAACGCGGTCCGCGCCCCACAGCCGTGGAGAGTCATCCGCGTCGCTGATCATCCCTGGAGGGATCGCAACCTGGTCATCTCCAGTGAGAACAGGACGGTCGGTAGTCGCTGATCATCCCTGGAGGGATCGCAACCGCAACAGCGCCCCGCGGGCCCACTCCTGGTAGGCGTCGCTGATCATCCCTGGAGGGATCGCAACATCTGCCAGCCGCCGCTGGTCCAGCGGCGGGCGGGGAGTCGCTGATCATCCCTGGAGGGATCGCAACGAGGCGGGGGCCGACCAGGTGCCTGCCTCCGTCCACGTCGCTGATCATCCCTGGAGGGATCGCAACCACCGTTCACACAGGGGGCTTCCGCCAGCCCCGTGTCGCTGATCATCCCTGGAGGGATCGCAACCGGGGGCGCCGGAGCCGACAGCCGGCAGCGACGCACGTCGCTGATCATCCCTGGAGGGATTGCAACCGGTGGGCACCCTGCCGATGCTAGTGCTGTGGCCCGATATGTTCACCGGCTTTTGTGATCATGCTGCGGTGGGCAGGTGACGGCCACCCCAACGGATGTGTTTCTGGCTCAACCATCAGCGATCATCGCGACGCAGGAACACGACCAGGCGGGTAATTGCGGCGGTCACCGCCGCGCCGCCGACGGCAGCCAGCGCCGTCCAGGCTGACCCAGGCGGATGTGGATGCCCGCTGCCAGCCCAGGCGATAGCGAGCCAGCCCGCTGTGGCACCCACCGCACCGATTAGAGCGTGGTCGGTGACGCCGATCGGGGCGCCGCCCTCGATCCGCGGATCCAGCCGGAACGCCCAGAACGGCAGCGCGAGCGCCAGCGCGGCGAGCAGGGAGATCAGCGGGGGCCGCGCGCTCCCAGGTACGACTCGCAGCTGATATCCCAGGGCTTGGATCGCCCCCAGTGCCATCAGAAGCGCACCGAGCACCGAGGTTTGCAACAGGGTCATCCGGTCCTGGCGGCGCCGGCTGTCCTCAAGCCGTTCGTCGAAGCGCTGGTCGAGAAGTACTCCGGTGACCTCGGCGACCTCCCGGGCCCGTTCGCGGGCTGCATCGAGGTAGAGCTGCTCGTCGCCCAGCCGGTCGATCAGCCACTCGGCGAGATCGCGGTCGTCGCCGAAGAGGCCGGGCGGACCGTCAGGCAGGCCAGCACGCGCGGTCAGAGCCGCCACGTTGGCGTTGGCGATCTCCACGGTACGGGCGATTTCTCGCAGCCTGGTGGAAACCGCCACCAGACCGGCTGTACCGGCCTGGACCTCAGCCAGTCTCGCCCGAGCACCTGTCAGTACCGCGATATCGGATACAGGCGGGTTGGCCAGATGCAGGCGCAGCAAATTACTTACGGCCGCGTCGACCTCGCTGTGGATCGCCCGGAACTCGCGTCCGTCACCGAAGACGCGAAGCTGGTGACGCAGCCGGGCCGTGTGCATCAGATAGCGAGCGAAGGGAGCCAGGTCAGGGATTCCAGACGTCCATACCCAGCGGTAGAGGTCATTCTCAGCCGGTTCCGGTGCCACTGCGACCATGCGGCGCGAGATCCGGGCGTCATCCGTGGTGGCAGCTGTCTCCCACAGTGTGATGCCTCCTGGCACGTTCGCCGGATGCCGCCACCATCCGGGTATCTGCGGCCCGGAGACGGCGGGCCGCACCCGTCTGACCAGCTCCTGCATCGCCAGCGTGTTTACGGTCTCAACGGTTCCATCGCCGGTCGGCTCCGGGGTGGGTGGGACCACGCCGATCAGAAGTACCGCTTGGCCCAGCGCAGGCAGGGCGTCCGTAGGCGGTTGCAGAGCTGCCCAGCCGCAGGGCGGCCGCGATCCGGGACGCCGGGCACCGTAGGTCTGCCCCGAGGCGGCGAACAACGCCCGAATCCGGGTTTCCAGCGTGATACGCCGCCGGGTGCTCGTCGAGGAGGGCCGGCGGGTCCAGTCGTAGAAACCGGACGCGGACACCGCTGGCCATCGGCGCATGTTCCGTACTGGGTAGGAGTCCTTCTCCGCGGCGATCAGCTGATACTTGTCGGTCACTGATGGCGTTGCGCGAAGAAGGCGGTCGCTTGTGAGAGGAACTCACGCTCCATGCGGAGTTCCCGGTTCTCCTTCTCCAGCTCCCGCAACCGGGCTCGCTCCGACATGGTCAGTGGCTCGTCCTCGCTGTTTTCGTGGGCACGCCGCCAGGTCGCAACCCAGGTTCCCTGGGTGCCCTCATTGATACCGAGATCCTTCGCGACAGCCGAGACCGGCCGGCCCGAATCGATGACGAGTTTGACCGCCTCGTCCTTGTATTCCGACGTGAACCGCCTTCGTGGCTTTGCCATCAAGATCCTCCGTCCACGGATCATATCCCACAGGGATCACTGTCCGAAGAACGGGGACCACCTCAGGCGATGAGCAGGCCGAGGACGGACAGGTCGACGGCGGGTGCGACGAGGGGCGGTTGGGGCGACGGTGGCTACTCGGCTGGACCGGGCGTAGGCAGCCTTGTTCCGGGACCGGCCGGCGCCGGCGGTCTCGCCGAGCAGGGTCGCGGCGCCCAGGACTCCGCAGCCGGGGATCGCCAGCAGGGACGGGGCGAGCTGGCGGACAAGGGCCCGAAGCTCGCTTTCCAGCGTGTTGAGTAGGGGTGCGCGGTGGAGAAGGTCGCTGGGCGAACTCGGCGGCACTCGCGAGGACAGTGCGGGGAGCGGTCGCCGAGGCTGTGGGCCCGCGCCGCGACCGCGCCGGCCCTCGACGTCATCACCCGCTGGAGTCCGACCACGTGATCGGCGGCCGTCCCGTAGGTCTCGTTGTCTGCACCGCCAGCGCGGGGCTCGCGGTCAGGACGATCGACCGGCGGCTATTCCTGGCTCAGCACAGTCTCGATCCTCAGCTGGGCAACCGTGCGTGGGCCCTCCAGGACCAGCAGCACGGTCCCGGGACGAAGATGCTCGAGCGCCAGCTCGGGCACGAGGAACCCCACCAGGCAACGCCGATGGTCGTCATCCAGGCGCTCGGTCTCCTGCAGCAGAATGCTCAGCTGGTCAGCCGACGCCGGCCAGTCCGGCTGGACCTCCGCCTCGCCGCCCTGGACGAACACCGCCGTCGCCATGTAGACGGGCGCGGTCGGCGGCCCCGACCGCCGCCCTCCTTCCGCCTGCGTGCGCCACCCGACCACGCCCTCGGCCACCGGGTTCTCGATCTTCTGCATCACGGCCACAGCTCGATTCCGCTCATCTGCTCGTTGATCTGGGCGAGCTGGTCGCCGTCGGCGTAGTAGGCGGGGCCGACTCCGTCCAGCTTGCCCGCGTGAAAGTGCAACTGGTCGTCCAACGGCCGGGGTATCCGCGTCGTGACAGTCAGGCCGTCACCTCCGTTGAGCAGCTCACCCCACCGGTCGGCGTGCTCACCTCGGGTCGCGAACCACTTTCCCTCCATCTGGCCCGCGCCGGTCCCGAACCTACCCGTCGCGGCGATGGAATCGAACTCGGCGGCGTCCACGTTCCGGAAAATCTGCACGACGTCCGCAGCGTCGGCGGAGGCCCGCTGAACCGCTGTCCCGGCGCCGGCGCCGGCCTTTCCGGCCAGGCCCCCGGTGGCGGTGCTGAAGGCGAGTTCACCGAGATCGAGCTGCCCGGGGTGGACGACACTCTGGGTGGCGAGATCCTGGGCCGCGCCACCGATGGCGTTGCTCGCCGCGGCGGAGAACCCTGTCCTGGCGAGCCCTCCGGCCACTCCGCCACCGATGCCGCCGGCGATTCCGCCGAGGGCGACGGTGCGAGGATCGAAGTTTCCCGTGACGAGGCCGATGGCCGCCGAACTTCCGGCGCCGATGAGTATTCCGGCGCCGACGGCCTGCCCGCCCGGGACGAACATCAGCCCCACGCCGGCACCGATGACCGCGGCCGCACCCAGGCTCCCCCACGGGTCCTTTCTGACGTGGTCCCAGGCATTCTCGAACATGCCCTTGCCGGCCTGACTGCGGTAGTCGTCGTACTCGGCGTCGGTCAGCGGGCGCAGACCGGTCGGGTCGACCATGCCGATCGGATCGTTCCACGCCTGGTGGTAGGGGTTTGCCTGGCCCGGCATCCCGGGGATGTTCGGGAGCGGATCAGGAGAGAGAAAGGAACGGGTCCGCGGATCGAGAACGCGGGCGCGTTGCCAGACCAGATCGCCGACGACCAGCTCACCGCGGTAGCCCAGGGTGCTGTCCAGGCCCGGCGCTCCTGGCGGTGCTTCCTCGCGCCCGGGGCGCCCCTCACCCGCAGCCGAGCCGGTGCCGGTTCGGGCAACGGCGCCGGTGCCCGGCTCGACCGGCAGGCCCCACATGTCGCGACTATCGGGTGAGCCCTGCCAGTCGAGCTCGACCCACTGCCCGCCCACGGACCCGAGTGCACCCGGGCCGCTGCCCGGCTCAGCGTCGTCGGTCAGGCCGAGAGCGGACCCTGCGCGGGCATAGGTACGCCCGCCCACCGCATGCGCCTGCCCCGGCCAGGCCACCGGATCCCAGAGCACAGCCTGGCCGTTCACCGCGAGCGGATCCCCGAGGGCATCGACGGCGAGCCGGTCCGACCGGACGGTCCCCGCCGGGCCGCCCGACTCTCGCCGGACCTCGCGCAGCCGGCCCAACGCGTCCCAGTCGTAGCGGACGGCACCGGTCGGCCCGTCCTCCGTCCGCCGACGCCCAGCGCCGTCGTAGCCGAAGACGGTCGGCGGACCGTCCCCAATGCGACGTTCGATCAGGCGGCCGGCGGCGTCGTACGTGGAGCGGATCACGGAGCCGGGATCACCCCGGTCCTCGGCGATCAGGCGCCCGCCCGGATCCCAGGTGAAGGCCCAGTCGCCCCACGGTCCCCGCGCCGCGATGAGCTGGCCGGCCCGGTCGTAGCCGAACCGCCGCTCCTCCCCGCCGTCGACCACCCGGGTGACCCGACCGGCACCGTCACGTTCCACGGTCCGGCCGGGACGCGTCGCGTGCCGACCGTCTGGATCACGCCGCAGCACGCGGCGGCCCAACGTGGGATGCGCCACCGAGCGCAGGCGCCCGTCATCGTCGTACTCGTAGCGCACCGGTGCCCGGCCGGGCCGTCCGACCCCGACGCACCGCCCGTCGCCGTCAGCAGCCCGGTGCCATCCGGACGACGCAACGTCTGGACGCGACCGTTGCGGTCACGGGCGATAGTGGTGCTGCGCCCCAGCGGGTCGGTGGTGCCGAGCTGCCGTCCGACCTCGTCGCGGCGCAGCTCGTGGCGGCCCCCGAGGGGGTCGGTCCAGGCGGCGAGCTGGCCGCGGCTGTCGTGTTCGTAGTGGGTGGTGGCACCGAGGGCGTCGGTGGCGCTGGTGAGGACGCCGCGGGCGTCATAGGTGTAGCGGCGGGCGGCGCCGGTACCGTCGGTGACCACGACGGGCAGGCCGAGCGGGTTGCGCTCGATCGTCGTGCGCCGCTCGCCCGGGCGGGTCACCGCAGTGACGCGGCCGTACGCGTCGTACTCCCAGGTCGTCTCGCGGCCGGCGGGGGTGACGAGCGCGGTCAACCGGCCCGCGGCGTCCCGGCGGTAGCGGGTGCACGCGCCGGACGGGGAGGTGGTCTGGATCCACCGGCCGGCCCGATCGTAGCCGTAGGCCTCGCGCCGGCCGAGCGCGGTGGTGATCGCGGCGAGGCGCCCACCGGGCGTCCACTCGACGGTGCGCCGCCCGCCCAGCGGATCGGTGACCGCCACCACCCGCCCACGCGGATCGTGCTCGTAACGGGTGACAGCACCCGCCGAGTCCGTCTCGGCGATGACAGCGCCGGCGGGGTCATACGCGCGCTGCCAGACTCGCCCGTCCGGGCTGCTCCAGCGCACGGCCCGGCCAGCCTCGTCGTACTCGACCCGCCACTGGTGCCCCTCGGCGTCGGACTCGACAGTGGGCCGGCCGTCCGGGTCGTAGCCACGGCGGAACGTCGCACCGGCAGGGTCGGTGGCGGCGGTCAGCCGGCCGAGACCGTCGTGGTCGAAGCGGAACTTCTGGCCATCGGGGGCGACGATCAGCGCGGTGTTGCCGAACAGGTCGTACTCGAAACCGAGTGTCGAGCCCAGTGGGTCGGCTACCTGCTCGACCTGTCCGTGCGAGCCGTACCTCGACTCCCACCGTCCACCGGCGGGGTCGAGGTAGCCGTCGGGACGGCCGGCCGGGGTGTAGTGATAGGCGCTGCTGGTCCCGTCCGGGCCGTGCTCGCGGACCGCCCGGCCGGCGTCATCGCTGTCCCACCTGCGGGTCTGACCCGCAGGTCCGGTGATCGCGGCCAGCCGGCCGGCCGAGTCGTAGTGCAGCCTGGTCCGCCCGCCGCCAGCGACCCGCATATCGATGAGCTGGGCATCGGCGTCCCAGCGGAACCGGGTGGTGACCCCGTCCGGGTCGACGACGCAGGTCGGCA
The DNA here is from genome assembly GCF_023242945.1 of Frankia umida. Taxonomy (NCBI): domain Bacteria; kingdom Bacillati; phylum Actinomycetota; class Actinomycetes; order Frankiales; family Frankiaceae; genus Frankia; species Frankia umida. Next base: position 15,345 of record NZ_JALKFT010000040.1, on the reverse strand, counting down.
GGTCGTCGTCGTTGACGGTGATCCTGGTCAGCGCGCCCGCCGCGTCGACGATCTCCACCGGAGTGCGGGCGGTACCGGCGTAGATCCAGCGGGTCAGGTGACCACGCGGGTCGGTGTAACCGGTCCGCCGACCAAGGGCGTCCCACGACCAGCGTTCGGTGATGCCGCATGGACCGGCGCGGCGGACGAGGTTCCCCTCGTCGTCGTAGTCCATCGACCAGCGGGCGCCGGAGCGTTCCGCCAGGCCGCGCAGCCGCCCGTCCTCGTCGAACACCCGGCGGAAGGTCCAGTCCGCATCGTCGACCAGGCAGATCACCCGGCCGGCAGCATCGTGGTGGTACTCGTTGATCGCACCGCCCGCCGCGTCGGTGACCAGGGTGCGGTGGCCCGCGCGGTAGGCGAACTCGACCAGACGCCCCTCAGGGGTCAGCTGGGTCGACACCCGACCCGCATCGTCAAAGGTGTTCCGGCCCAGCGTCACACCGTCGGCATTGACAACCTCACGGAGCGGGCCGGTGCCGCTCTCAGCGTCATAGTGGTATCGGCGGGGCCCCTGCGGGCCGCCGCTGACGGCGATCAGGCCGGCGTGCTCGTCGTAGACGTAGCGCACCTGCCGACCGTCACTGGCCCGTACCGTCGTGATGAGACCGGCCGCGTCGTCCCAGACAAGTTCGACGAACCGGCCCGAACGCGGATACGACAATCGGACTAACCGGCCGCCGGACCAGGCGAGCAGCAGCTCCGACGGCCCGACACGCACCCGCACCGGACAGCCCGCCTCGTCGTACCACCAGGTCTCCGCGCGACCGCGCGTGAAGCGAAAACCCGCGCCATCGGCGTGCAGGGTCGCGCCTAGCAACGGCAGCTCGGTCGGCCGGTCCGCGACCGGCCGGGCCACCAGAGACCATGCGCCGTCCGGGTTACGCCACTCGACCTGCTCGTCCCCGACGTCCAGCATCGTGTCGGCCCAGCTGGACCAACCCCGGCCGTGCGCCCCGCACCGATCATGCGCGCGGGAGTTGTAGGTCCGCCACCAACCAGCGGGCGCGGCCCGGCCCGGCAACGGCAGATCAAGCTCCTGCTCGACCAGATTGCCGTTGGCGGTACACACCGGATCAGCCGCGAACCCGCTGTCCGGCGCACGAGCCAGCAACTCCGGGGCATCCACCGTCAGCGACGTCGTCGACAACGGACCAACACCGGCCGCCGTAAGCCTGGCCGCGATCCGACCGTCATCCACCGTGACCGTGCCGGCGGCCGTACCCGCCGAACCCTCGTCAGCGGCGACGAACGCGTCCTTCACCGCACCGACAAAACGGTCCCGCCCCTCGGCATCACTCAGATGCGTGTCCAGCTTCGCCCACAGATCCGGGTGGGAAAGGCTGTACTGAGCCCCGAATCGAGAAACCACCTCGTTGTAGTAGGCCCGCACACCGGCCGCCGATGTCGACAACGTCGTGCGGGCGGCGGTGGCATCCGTGACGTAGGTACCGAGGTCCTCGGGGTCCGCTGCGCTGGTGGCCACGACGCCCTTCCCTTCTGCTCGTCCTCGCACCGCGGGGCGTGGGACACCTCACCCCGGGCATCGTCACGGACCCCGTCCACATCCCAGTCCGCCCGGCGCAGCAGCCGCTGCATCCCGTCCGGTGACCGCATACCGGCACGCTCCGCCAACGTCCACCCGTACTTCCGCTCCAAGCCCGCGACCAGCCCGGACGCATACTCCGCGACCCGCCGTCACGGTTCCGCGCGACCGAACCGGCCGCCGATCCCCCCGCAGAGATCATCCAGTTCGGTCGCCCACGCCTCCACCACCACAACCCGGATCATCCACCAGAGGCATCACAAGTGTCGTTGCAGCACCAGGTGAACCAGAGGCGCTGCGCGCACCGGGGGGAAACCAGATCTCGACCGAAGACATCCCGGCCAGCAGGATCAAGCGCCGCCCGTTGGCCCACCAGAACTCCACGAAGCCGGACGCGTAAGCCCTTCGGGCAGGCGTGTATGTGCATCACCTTGCGCCGATTCCAGCTGAGCCTGTATCAGGCCCAACGCGTGGCGAAGGTCCGCGCCGCGGAGGTTCGCCTCGTCGATACTCGCGTGCCCGAAAAATACATAGCGGAGTTTCGCCCCGCCAAGGTTCGCGTCAGCAAGCTTTGCGTCGCGGAGGTTCATACTACGAATCCTCGCGCCGGTGAGGCTCGCGCCACGAAGGTCCGCGCCGTGGAAGTCCGTGTTGACGAGGTTCGCACCGTCGAGGGATACGCCCCGAAGGTCCGCGCTCCCGAGCTTCGCGCTGCTGAGATCCGCGTCGCGGAGGTCGGCTCCGCGGAAGTCCACGCCGCCAAGATCCGCGCCGGCAAAGCACACACCGTAGAGATTCACGTCGCGGAAGTCCACGCCACCAAGGTCCGCACCGACAAAACTCGCGCCGTAAAGGTTCACGCGCCGAAGATCCGCGGCTCGCAGGTCAACACCACCGAGATCCGAGCCGTCAAGATATGCACCGTCAAGATATGCGCCACGAAGATTCGCACCGCGCAGATCCGCACCACGCAGATCCGCACCGCCGAGATCCGAGCCGCCGAGGTGGACGTGCGTGAGGGTGCCACCAGAAGCCTGGAGGCGGCGGAGAGCGGCGGGGCCGGTGAAGTCCGCACCGAGAAGATCTGCGCGAGGGACGTCGGGAAGAACGGGCAGCCGGGCCAGCACGGTGACGGCAGCGTGGACATCAAGGGCGGGGCGGACAGGGATGGCCGGTTCGGGCTCCGGGCGCAGGGTGGGGTCGGTGCTGTGGACGCGAGCGAACGCGGAGAGCTCCTCGACCACCCTGCGTTGGTCGGCGGCGCTGTCCCGAGCGACACGTTCCAACGCGTAGATCCCACCGAGACGAACATCAAGACTGGCATCGCCGAGATGGCTGATCGCGGTGGCGCACAGCTCCCGGACGTGGGTGTTCTCGTTTGATCGGCGAACCTCGGCGTTGGCCTGGCGGGTCTCATCCAACGCGATCAGCGCACCGGCAACAGCAGTCAGCGCAGCTGCGGCCGTCAGCAGCCCGCCCTGCAACGCGGCGCGGGCCTGGACCGTACCGTCGGAACTACCCGGATACATCCGGTGAGGCAGATGCCAGATCCCCACAACCGCCGCCACCGCGCCAGCGGCCGCCAGCCCGGCAGCGATCCACAGCCGGCGCCGGCCGTTCCGTCGGGATCCTCCCCCGCTGTCGGTCATGGACCGGTTCTACGCCTCATCGCCGAGGGTTCTGCGACCCGCACCCCTATCCAGAATTCTGGTGCGCCGCCGATCGGTGCGGAGCGGCTGGCCACCCCAGCGGGTGTCGCGGAGGAGCTTCTTCGCATCGTCTTCGGACAGGTCGGGGCGGACGGCGCAGATGGCTTCGACGTGGGAACGGCTGCCGACGGTGTGCTTGAGGATGTCGGTGCCGCCGCCTCTGTGGGCGTCCCGCAGCCGCGCTCCGCCTGACCAGCTGATCTTCGATCACGCGGTCACGCGGCTCGGGGAGATCGAACACCTGACGACGTGCGACCGGGCCATCGCCTACAGCGGATCGTGCAGGTTCAGGGCAGGTAGGTGAGGAGGTGAATGCCGGCGCCACCGGCGGCGGCAAGCAGGGCGCCGGTGGGGTGCCAGGCGACGCCGACGAGTGGGCCGGTGACGCGTAGCGCGCAGTGGCAGGTGCCAGTCGTGACGTTCCAGAGTCGGATCACCCCGTCGCTGCCGGCGGTGGCGAGAACGGTGCCATCCGGGGAGAACGCGCAGGTTTCCACCCAGTGCGTGTGACCGGTGAGGACGTGGCTGACCTCGCCGGTCCCGACCCGCCACAGTCGTACGGTCATGTCGTCGCTGGTGGTGGCGAGCAGGGAGCCGTCGGGGGAGAAGGCGCAGGCCGTCACCGCGTCCGTATGTCCGATCAGCTGGGCGCGTTCGGTGCCATCCGACACGTTCCACAGGCGTGTCGTTCTGTCCTCGCTGCAGGTGGCGAGCACCGTTCCGTCCGGGGAGAAGTCGCAGCAGTGGACGGTGTTCTGGTGGCCCGCCAGCACGGCCACCAGGACACCATCGGTTACCTGCCACAAACGCGTGGTCCGGTCGTGGCCGCAGGCTGCGAGCAGGACACCATCCGGAGAGAAGGCGCAGTTGCGCACCCAACCAGTGTGGCCGCGCAGGCGGAGTCGCTCCTCGCCGGTGCGTATCTCCCACAGCCGCGTGGTGCCGTCGTTTCCGGTGGTGGCCAGCAGCCTGCCATCCGGAGAGAAGGCGCATCCGCGGATTCCGCCGGCCTGGCCGTCGAAGTCGCGGATCTCGGTCCGGTCGGAAACCTGTATCACCCGGGCAGCGCCATTGGCCGTACTGGCGGCCAGCAGGGTGCCGTCCGGGGAAAACGCGCACCGGTTCATCCGGGAGATGCGGCCGGTGGCTGAGAATCGCAGTGAGGCGTCGGCGACGTTCCAGACGCGGATTGTCTGGTCGTGGCCGGCAGTGATCAGTGTGCGGCTGTCCGCCAAGAACGCGCAACCACGCACGGCACCGTCATGACCGGGCAAGGCCGCATGTTCGGTTGCATCGAAGACGTTCCAGAGCCTGGCCGTTCCGTCATGACCGCCGGTGGCCAGGATCTGGCCGTCCGGGGAGAAGACGCACTCCCACAGCCGGGCGCTGTGCCCGGTCAGCACCGCTTTCTCGGCGCGTTCGGTCAGGTCCCAAAGCCGGGCGGTCTGGTCGTCACTGACCGTGGCGATTAGCGTTCCGTCCGGGGAGATGGAGCAGGCTCGGACAGCGGCGCGGTGGCCGCTCAGGACGCCAGCCGGTGTGCCGTCGGTGCTGTTCCAGATCCGGACAAGCCGATCACCACCGGCCGTCGCCAACCATCGGCCGTCCGGTGCGAAGGCGCAGCTCCACGCACCGCCGGAGTGCCCCTCGACCGACCAGCGTGCCTGGTCGTCGGCTACGCCCCACAGCCGAACGATGCCGTTCTGATCGGTGGTGGCGAGGGCCGTGCCGTCGGGCGAGAAGGCACAGCAGGTCACCGCGGTCCGATGAGACAGCACCGACCTCGTCGCACCGGACTCGACGTCCCACAGACGCACGACGCCGTCGTTGCCGGCTGTCGCGAGCGACGTGCCGTCCGGGGAGAACGTGCACCTCCAGATCGCGGCGGTGTGCCCTGTCAGCACGGCGCGGACGGTCATATCGGCGAGATCCCAGATCCGCACCGTGCCATCGTCACTGACGGTTGCGAGGATGCTGCCGTCCGGCGAGAGGGCGCAACTGTAGATGCCGCCCGCATGACCGGTGGGAGGTGAGACGGCCGGGTGGTCGGGCAGGTCGGGTGGCGGCCAGGCGGGCTCGAATCGCGGTCGGGCCAGCGCGGCACGGTAGCGATCCAGCATGCTGCCCAGCTCGGGTAGCCCATACAGTCTGCTGGCCAGGATTGCGCCAAGGGCATTCGGCGGGTCGATCGGGCCCATCAGGTGGGCGGACTGTCGCAGCCGCATGGCCAGGACGCTGGTCAGCTCAGTGGCCGCCAGGGCGAGGTCGGCGTCGACGCCGACCACAGTGCCCATCTGCCGGGTTTTGGCCTCGGTCCATCGCAGGTCGGCGACGAGCGCGACGAGGGCGTCCCTGCGGCCGGCTTCCGCCAGGTGATGGGACAGATACCGCCACAGATAGACAGGCTCGTCCGGAAGGGTCCACCAGGCCGGACAGCCGTCCTCGGCCGGTTCGCTCAACAGCTCGGCAGCCGCGTCGACGAGCCTCGCATGCACGCGGGACTCCTCCTGGACATGCTGGCGCAGGTAGGCGCGGATCACATCGTGCAGGATCAGCCGCGGGCCAGATGGGTCCAACCGGTAGTCGGCGACCAGGCCGAGTCCAGCCAGGTTCTCGCACAGCACGTCGACCCGGCAGCCCGGCCAGAGCAGTGCCAGGACGTCCAGGGGAATGTCCACGTCCTCCGGGAAAACGGCCAGGCTGAGGTAGCGCTCGCGGTCGGGCGACGTGAGCAGGTTCAGGCTTGCCTCGATGGTCGCGGCGACCGCACGGTCCCGGGTCTCCGGCCGTGCCGGGTCGAGTGCGGCCGGCCCGTATGTGGCAAGCATGTCCAGTACGTCTTCGGCGGCACGGTCAGGCCCTCGGCCACGCTCGACCTGCCTGCGCAGCATGCCGTTGACCAGGTTCAACAGCACCGGCCACCGCCCGGCCGCCCTCGCCAGCCGATCCGCCACCGCGGTGGCCATGGCCTCGGTCCTGTCCACGACCAGCATGCGGGCCTGCTCCTCGGACATGACATCCACCATGACCAGCGCCCAGTCCGGCGACAGGGCATCCGCGACGCGGGTGGTCACCAGTCGGGAGCAGGCGCGACCGCCATACCGGAACGGCCGCAGCTGGGCTGCGTCCCAGGCATCGTCCACCACGAGGAGTACTGGTTCCCGCAGGTCGTCGAGGAGACGGCCCAGCTCCGCGCCAGCCGCATCCGGATCGGAGATTTCCGGTCGGCGGCCCGCGAGAACGAACGCCAGATCGTTGATCCGTCCGGCGAGGTCCGCTCCCTGTGCCTGTTGGCCCAACGTCACCCACAGCAGGCCGCCCGGGAAGCGGCGGTCGATCGCCTCGTGACGGGCCGCCCAGGTTGCCAACGTGGTCTTACCGAACCCGCCCGCACCCACCAACACGGTGGTCCGCCCGGGATCGACCGGACCGGTCGCGAGCAGAGCATCGATCAACTGGTCTCCCAGCTCCGGGCGCTGCACCATCCGATCCAGCGGCGGCGCCATCCACGGACGCGACTGAGCGGTCACTCCACCCCGGACGGCACCTTCGCCGTGCCCTGACGGGTGGACCCGCACCGCCTGCGCGGGTAGCTGCGTCCGCAGCTCGTACAGCGACTGCAGCACCGCCTCACCCAGTTCGTCGGGCGTGGACACCGCTCTGACCACGACATTCGACTGACGAAGACGCTCACGGAACCCGTCCACCGCATCCGCGTTACGGTCCATGAGCCCCCGTGGCACCATCGCGTTCTCGTCCAGCAGAAAGACGAGCCTCGGCAACCCGGCCGCCGTGGCGGTACGAAACTCCAGCTCCGTGTACGACACACCCATCGGGTCGTTCGGCGCCAGATTGTCAGGTACGAGCGAGCCGTAGCGAAAACCCACGACCGCCAGGTAGACATCACACGTCCGCACCTGCTGCCGACAGTACTCTGCCGGAGACTGTTCCCCCGCCGGAAACTGCGCCATCTGCACCGGCCGCATGCCAGACCGCAGCACCGCCTCAACCGCCGCCCGCACAAACGACCGGGCCTGCGGGTACTCAGCCAGCTCGCTGGTGTGACTCACAAAGACGCTACCCACGGAGGCCACGACCGGCAGATTACCGTGATCGCCGCGGCTCGGTGAATCCGGGGATATCCAGAGAATCACCCCACGGGCGCGGGGAGGACCCGCTTCCCCAGATCTCCCGCGGACGCGCGGAACGCGAAGGATCGAACTGTGCCCGGGTCGCTGATCATCCCTGGAGGGATCGCAACGCTGCTTCCGGGCACGCCATCTACTCGCCGAGTCATGCGCCGACGTGGATGTGAGATGCCCACGCCGAAGGATTAGCGGCCCACATGCCGCGCAACATGCGTGCGGCGCCGTGGACAGCAGCAGCTACGTCTCCGGTCGTGGCCAGGGTGGTGTAGATCTCATCGGCGACCTCGACAGCGTACTGGTCGCTGATCGGCCACAGCGTGGCGATGACATGTCGGTAGCCAGCGAGTTGGAACGCGGAGGCCAAGTGGATCGCTTCGTCGGCCAGTCGTGCGCCGGGCAGGGCGGTATTGGAGGTGGATAGGAACGCAAGCTCCGCGTCGCGTAGCCGCATCCGGACAAGATCCAGAACGGTCAGCGGCTTATCGACCAGTAGGAGACTGCTCTTCAAGGGGTCGTAAAGGTCGTTGACGGCGGCGCAGGCGAAATGCGCCCACCGGGCGGCCGGAAGTCTGTCAATCACCGCCTGCCAGGTTGCCTGTTTGCCAGCCAGTACGTCGATCCGTCCTGGAAACAGCGTCTGCAGGTTGGCTACTTCGATCTCGGTACCGGGCAGATTGCCGGCACCGGGCGTTTGAGGCATAGCCACCGTCACCAGCCGGCCACTTGAGAGGTCGATACTGCTCCGCGCGCCAGCGTAGCGGGCGTGAACCAACGCGCGCAGCGTCGGCGTATAAGACGAGATCACCCGATCGATGACCGTCGCCGGTGCCTCGTCGAACCTGGCGCCGTGATGGCCCGCAGCGTGCAGCGGCAGGAAGGACAATAGCCCCGAAGCGCACCACCACACCCGCGGCCACGGATTGCCGTCGAACGGCGGGCCGACGATGCCCAGTCGGTCGAGCACCAGGCTAGCCACAACATCCCAAAGCCACACGAGGCATTCTGTCAACCGCTCCTGCGCCACGACGGAGGGAGCTTCCAGCGCTGCAAAAAGCGTAAAGACCTGGTAAGCGACAGCCTCCTGCGTTAGCTCGGGCAGCTGAACCGCCTCTACTCCGTTGCTGGTCACTAGCAGCGCGTACGACCCGAACTGCGAGACCGCCACCGCCACGACTGGACCCTCAGACGCCGCTGCAAGAAGCTGGTTGAGCGGTGGGGGCTGGAGAAAGGACTCGAACCCGACCAGCTGCCGGATTGACGCGATTAGCTCCTCGAACGCGACACCTGTGATCCGCTGCTCGGTCGCCTCGGCCATGTCCTCGCTGGAAAGGTCGGGCAAGGCCGGGCCATCACGCCAGTCTAGGATATCCCGCAGCTGAATAAACGAGGCGGCTAGGTCGGGGTGCTGCTCAACGAGGGCAGTCAGGTCGGCGCGGGTGTCCAATGCTTGACCGAGTAGCACTCCGCGGGTCTGCTCAAACAGCTCTACCGCCCGCTCGGGCATGCCGGCCTGTACGCAGCAGGCCGCCGCGTCCGCGCCCAGACCACCGAACTCGGCGAGCAGATACTCCTGATCGCCGAGGGCCAAGCTGCGTGGCGCGACCTGGGTGAGCAGCTCGGCCGCTGCAGTGAACCCCGCCACAGCCTCCTCCCATCGACCCCCACCCGCCGCCGCGCGGCCCCAGCCGCGTGCTGCGACCGCGCGCGTTCGCGGCGACGCCCCCATCACCCCCACCCCCGTCCGATGAGCCTCGATCGCAAGCTCCAGGTTGGTGAGTTGCCCGGTCCGCGCGAACCGGGCCTGTAGTGCGGCGCCGAGGTTGGACAGGTAACCGGCGCGATCGGGGTGGTCAGGTGGTGTGACATCGACGGCGGCCCGGCCGACGCTAATCGCCTCATCCAGGTTGGTGAGTTGCCCGGTCCGCGCGAACCGGGCCTGTAGTGCGGCGCCGAGGTTGGACAGGTAACCGGCGCG
>NZ_JALKFT010000040.1:5588-5828 GCF_023242945.1 Frankia umida | reverse complement strand
CTAATCGCCTCATCCAGGTTGGTGAGTTGCCCGGTCCACGCGAACCGGGCCTGTAGTGCGGCGCCGAGGTTGGACAGGTAACCGGCGCGATCGGGGTGGTCAGGTGGTGTGACAGCGACGGCGGCCCGGCCGACGCTAATCGCCTCATCCAGGTTGGTGAGTTGCCCGGTCCACGCGAACCGGGCCTGTAGTGCGGCGCCGAGGTTGGACAGTCGTCGGGCGCGGTCGGGGTGATGGGGT
>NZ_JALKFT010000040.1:4109-5488 GCF_023242945.1 Frankia umida | reverse complement strand
GGTGTGCCATCGACGGCGGCCCGACCAGCATTGATCGCCTCGTCTAGATCGGCGAACGACCCGACCCGCTCGAAGCGGGTCGCTAGCGCGGCACCGAGGTTGGACAGGTAACCGGCGCGGTCGGGGTGATGGGGTGGTGTGCCATCGACGGCGGCCCGACCAGCATTGATCGCCTCGTCTAGATCGGCGAACGACCCGACCCGCTCGAAGCGAGCCTGCAGCACGGCGCTGAGGTTGCCCACGATCGCGGCGCGATCGGGGTGATGAGGCGGCGTGACATCGACGGCAGCCCGACCAGCACTGATCGCCTCATCCAGGTCCGCGAGCTGGCCCCCCCACGCAAACCGGGTCGCTAGCGCGGCACCGAGGTTGGACAGGTAACCGGTGCGGTCGGGGTGGTCGGGTGGTACGACATTGACGGCAGCCCGACCAGCAGCGATCGCCGCATCCAGATCGGCGATCTGTCCCGCCCGCGCGAAGCGGGTCCGCAGTGCGGCACCGAGGTTGGACAGCGGTCCAGCGCGGTCGAGGTCATCGGCCGGGGAAGCACCCACTGCCTGTCGAAGTAGGTCGATGGCGTCGTTCAGTGCGGGCCGATCACCGGTCCGCATCGTCTCGTGCAGAAGTGCGACAGCGCGACCAGCCAACGCATCGGGCGTATCGGCGGCCGCGCTGTGCCACTGGTCATCGAAATAGACACGCACCCGGTCGGGGACCATGTCCGCGTGGGCCAGGTATACCGGCGCGAACAAGGCCACGGCGGCGGCAAGGTCCTCCTGGTCCTCTCCGACGGGCAGGACTAGGTAGCGCGCCCAGTGCAGCCATCCAGCCACCCGGGCAATCTCCAGGTTCCCGGCCGGTTCGACAACCGTGCTCAGAAGGGCCGCCACCTCGGCGACGGCTTCCGGGTCCAGGACGGTCGCCGGACTCCGGTCGATGGCGAACCGATCCAGCCGTGCTTGCACCTGTTCGAGCAGGCGTTCCCGTATCCCCAGGTCCGTGTGAGCACCTCCTTGCCACACTGCATTGAAGGCTTGACGGTCGGCCTGACCGAACGTCCGCAGTGTGGACAGGGAGAGTTCAATCAAGCTATCCGAGGCGTGGGTCTCTGACTGGAAAGATCGAGCCCCACTTTGGATAATCCTGGCAAACGCGAGGGATTGCCCAAGGGTGTCTGCGTATGCACCCGGAAACGCGCGGGAGAGCTCCCGCATTATCGAGATGGCGTCCTCGCCTGCGGCCAACGCTTCCTCACGCCGACCCAGATTAGACAGTTGGGTGGACAGGTTATTCAGAGACCTAGCGAGGTCTGGACGGAACGCCTCGGGATGGACGTCCGCCAAGTCACGGTAGAGGGCGACGGCCTGCTCGCCTGCGGC
>NZ_JALKFT010000040.1:0-4009 GCF_023242945.1 Frankia umida | reverse complement strand
CCTCGGGATGGACGTCCGCCAAGTCACGGTAGAGGGCGACGGCCTGCTCGCCTGCGGCCAACGCTTCCTCACGCCGAGCAAGGTCTCCAAACCGGACGGACAGATTATTCAACGAGGTGGCGAGATCTGGACGGAACGCCTCGGGTCGAACCGCCACCAATCCGCGGTAAACTGCTACGGCCTCCTCTACAGCGGCCAGCGCTTCCGCGCGACGACCAAGACCCGCCAGTTGAGTGGACAGGTTATTCAACGAGGTGGCGAGGTCTGGACGAAATGCTTCGGGTCGAACCGCCACCAATCCGCGGTAAACTGCTACGGCCTCCTTTACAGCGGCCAGCGCTTCCGCGCGACGACCAAGACCCGCCAGTTGAGTGGATAGGTTATTCATTGCATTGGCGACCTTGGGGGCGAAGGCCTCGGGCTGTTCGATGGCGAGTTGACGGTAGAGCGCGGTCGCCTCCCTGGCTGCGTCCAATGCTCTCGACCGCCGATCTAGGCCGGATTGGCCACTTAGCGCCATGATGTCTCCCTCCCGGCAGTCAGCTGGTAGGCAGCCAATTCGCGGTGGAGTGCCGCGGCGTCGACGGCGATCGGGCCTTGTCGTTGGACGAGGCTGGATCGTCGCGTGGAGAGGCTAGTTAGGAGGCGTGCCAACGCCTCGAGAGTAGCCCGGTCTCCGCGAATTTTGACCGCTTCCCTCGCCTGTATCTCGGCCAGCGTGATCAGAGTGTCGGCGGCGTCAGCCAGGGCAATCAATCTTTCGGGAAAGGCGTCCAAGACGGTGGCAAGCGCCGTGAAGTGGAGCTGTGCAACGGCTGGCGCGACCTGTTCATCAACGATGATCAGATTGGCAATCAAGGCCGGCAGGTGAGGCTGGTGCGCGCTCGCGCGAGCGAGAATCATCAGGCCATCGCGAAGCTGACGGGGGGTAGCGTCACCAAGCAGTGCTCTCGCCAGGTCTGGATCGCCGCCATCGGAGCGGGTGCGCAGCGCCTGGCCGATCAGATGTTCCGCGATCCGATCAGGAACGAGAGACCCCCAGTACGCATCAGGTGGCGCCGGGTACAGATCGCGCAGCCACGCGGCCAGCATCTCTAGGTCCGCGGGGGTTTGACCTTTTAGGAGTGGGAGCCGTCCGAGGGTGGCGATAGCTTCATCTTCGCTGGTGGCCCCGCATAGCGCTGCTGCGATGACGGCCTGATGGCGCACTTTCCAAGTGTACTTCTGGGAGAGATGGTGTGGCGGCACGTCGGAAGTCTCAGCCCAGTAGCGACCTTCATGAGCAAGCAGGATGTCGGTGTTTTCACTGGTTGAGGGGAGCGCCGTGATCGGGTTGGGGCCGGCCTGCAGGAGATCAGTGAAGGCACGCTCGTGAAGTGCCAGCGCAAGCGTGTAACGTGGGTCATCAAGGCCAGCCGGCGTGGCGATACTCGCGGCAAGGTTCGTCCAGTCGGCATCGGTGTCCACCTGTGACCAGGCCCGTGCGAGATCGGTCAGAATCCGTTGGTAGGAACTCCCACGGTCGTGCTCCCTGGGCTCTAGGTCGGAAAGCGGCTCCGGGAGAAGGGGGCCTTCCAGCTTGTCGCGCAGTTCGTCGCGTATCCACTGCCACCATTCCGCCTCGTCGTGCGCGGACCTCGCCAGCAGAAGGATCCGTACCCGTTTCGCAGGCGTGCGCTGATGCAGCACCCGAAACAGGGCGGACAGATGCCGGGCGCGTGCCTCGGCATAGTCAACCACGAGGAGCACAGAGGTGTCAGTATCGGCGATCTTTTCCAGTAAACCGCCGACGATCGAGCGAGCGAGGAAACCGCTAACCCATTCGGTTGCCGACAGGTCGTCGCAGAGTTTCAAGGCCAGACGGGTCTTGCCCTGTCCACCCGGCCCTGTGATCAGACGCACCGCCCAAGGCGCGCTTTTCTTCACACACCAGCCAGTGAGGTCCACAATCCAGGAGTCGCGCCCGTAGAAGTCGACGGCCGTGCGGCCCGGACGCAACAGCGATGTCGGCGACCGACGATCACGAACTTGCCCGGGGTCATCGAACAGGCCCGCCAACTCGACGGACTCCAACTCCAGCCGATCGGTGCCGCTGACCAGGCTGGCGAACTCCCCGGCCCCGGCGATCGCCGAGATCCGGGTCGCAGACAGCCTGCCACCGCCGAACTCCTGATGATCCTTGGCCACGACCCCGACCAGCAGACCACCAGCGAATACGGCCGCGCCCGACACCCCCGCCCACGGCGAACCCGGTTTCGGCCACCACGCCGGAATCGGACCATCGATCTGGAAATAGAGCTGATCGCCACGGCTGCCGCCGACCGGACTGATCGTCCCTTCAGCCTGTTCCGGTTGGCGAAGCAAGGTCTCCTCGTCGCGCCCGAGCCGGGGAAAGCCGACCAGTAGGCAGTCCTTCACCGACTGCTGACCGGTCAACCGCCCCCATCCCACTGGCGTGACCTCCCCGGCTGGGCCAGCGTCCTGCTCGAGCCGGACGAGGGCAACATCCGCGACGTCCCCGCCGTCCTTACTCCGGCAGTAGGCCGATGGCCAGACGACGTTAGCCTTCCGCCAGCCCCCGGCGACGATCCCCCGCACTTCGACGACCGGCAGCTTCCGACCATAGTCATCGAAGACGACATGCGCGGCAGTCAGCACCAACCCGCTGCCCACGAGATAACCCGAACCCCGACTGTAGTCAGGCGTGTCCGCGTCGGACGGTCCCTCCGGCGCAACAGGAGCCCGAATCTCGGCGACCAACCCCTGGCTAAAACCTCCGGCCACCACCAAGCCCCGTCCATGGTTCCCGGTCAGTTGCTGTCGCGGTCCCTGACCCTCATGTCGCGGGTCGCGGTCCCACCGGCGCCGTCAGACACGATCTCCTGCGGCTGCAACGTGACCTTCAGCCGGTGCGTCGCCGTTCGCCCCGCCGAGCCACCTCCACCGACCGAAAGAACCCAGAACTTCACACCCGCCTCGCCCTTGCGCTCGCGACGTATCTCCAGGCCGAACTCCATCTCGACCGGGCCGAGCGTGAACTGGACAGGCTCCCCAACGCCAGCCAGCTTCGCCGCAGCAAGTTCGCGACGCAACGCCTCAATCGCCTCGGCTAGACCGACCTCATCCATGTCAACCCCCGGCACGCACAACGATACCCATAGTAAGGAAGCGCCATGGTACCGCGATCACGCTACCTACCAGGCCGAGGATCCGACTGAGCTTGGCCAGGGCGGCGTGGACGGCGTGGACGGCAAACTCGCCGAGGCACGGTGGGAACGGCGTTACGCTGGTTCGCAGGGATCAGGTTTGTCGGGCCGTCCGAGGGAGGTGCTCCATCACCGCGGAGATGATCGCTCCTGCCTGGATGCACCAGCAGATCACAGCGGAGCAGTACGACTCCTGGACTGCCGAGCAGTGCGCGGGCATCGAGATCGTGGACGGGATGGTCGTCGTGAGCCCCAGCGCGTCCAAACGACACAACCGCCTGATCAAGATCCTCGCGGTCGCGCTGGAGGCTGCCGCCGGGCCCGACTGGAACGCGGACTTCGACGTCGACGTCCGGCTCCAGGACGTGCCACTGACCAACCGGCGCCCCGACGTCGTCGTGTACCGCGCGGACACGATCGACATCATGCCGGCCCGGCCCGCGCACATCCTGCTCGTCGTCGAGGTCGTCTCACCGGGCTCGGAGACAACCGACCGGATCGTCAAGGCCGAGCAGTACGCGCGGGCGGGCATCTCCTACTACTGGCGAGTCGAACAACCCCCCGCCGGCGTCCCGATCGTCCACACCCACGTTCTGGACCCGGCAGCCGGGACCTACCGCGACGGGGAGGTCTTCACCGGCGTCGTCGACGCGGTCGCACCCTTCCGCGTCATGATCGATCTCACCCGACTGTAGCGACGTCGGCCGGACGGGTTCGGACCGGCCAGCCCCTGTCTGTCAGAGTCCCATGAGACAGATGGATCTTTGAGACCTGTGTAGCGGTAGGGCGAGACGGGATCTTCA